>SMYC01000278.1 GCA_004356105.1 Acidobacteriota bacterium
CATGGCGCATATGGACGAAGTCGGCTTTCTGGTCCGCCATATCGATGACGACGGATTCATCTATATTAATAATGTTGGCGGTTATTTTGCTCAAAGCGTGCTCACGCAGAGATTGTCGATCCTCACGGCGTCGGGCCGCGTTGTCGGCTATACCGGGATGAAGTCGGGTCACATCCTCCGCCCCGCGGAGCGAAACGAGATGGTTCCGCTCGAGCGCATGTTCATCGACGTGGGGGCGAGCAGCCGTGGGGAAGTGCTGGCGATGGGCATCCGGCCCGGTCTTCCCGTCGCCTATGAGACCAAGTTCGAAAAGCCATGACCCAGCTCTTGCTCGATAGCGCCCCTGTCGAAAGCGGCACCCTGTGTTGCGGATGGACCCCGAGCGGCCACATCGACATCTACCCCGGCTCGCCGGATGAGGGCCCTGGCCTCTCCACCTCGGTGCAACGGCGTATTGTCGATGCGTTCAACGTCGGGCGCGGGCACGGTGTGCTGCACTTGGGCGCGGGAGAGTTGAGCACCGACCTTCATCCTACGCTTTCGCATTGGCGCGACTTCGGGCGGTCCTTCGTGGCCAGCGTCTGCGGTGCGCTGGATCCGACCGACCCGACGTCCCTGGTCCTCCCAGCCCTCGCCGCGGACGAGCTCGCGGCTTTCTTCGAGGCGACCCCTCCCATGCGAGGCGCCGAGCTGCTCACCCCCGAGCTGCTCGTCGACCTGTGGTCCGATATCGGCAAGGCCCTGACGGCCGAGGCAACGCGGTTCGACGACGGGGTCCAGGGCTATCTGAATAAGCAGAGCTCGGTCTGGAACGTGGTCGGACGGGTTTGCTTCCATCTGGCGGAGAACAAGCGCGACCCTTCCTATCCATTCGCCTTCATCGCGACCTACGTGCACAAGGTCTCGAAGCTTGCCAAGCCCCAACATCTGCCGCTCGGGCGTGCGCTCACGGACTACGCCGGGGCGAAGAACCGCCAGAAGTTGCTCGCGCTCCTCTCTCCCTTGTCGCGCGCGGCTGAGCAGAGCGCATTTATCCGCGAGCTCGTCGACTCCGGCGATATCTACCACCCACTATCCTGGACACCAAAAGAGGCTCACCGCTTCTTGTGCGAGATCGCACTCTACGAGCAAGCCGGTCTGGTCGTACGCATGCCCGACTGGTGGAGCGCCAAGCATCGTCCCCGCCCCAAGGTCTCGGTCTCGGTGGGTACCAAGCCGCCGTCGACGCTGGGCATGGGAGCGCTCTTGGACTTCGACGTGAAGCTCAGCCTCGACGGCAAGAGCCTCTCTCGGAAAGAAATGAACACGCTGCTCGCATCCACCGAGGGGCTGGTCCTGATCAAAGGCAAGTGGGTCGAGGTGGACAGGGACAAGCTCCGCGAAGTCCTCGACCAATGGCGCGACGTGCAGCAGCAAGCGCGGGCGGGTGGAGTGAGCTTCGGTGAGGCCATGCGGATGCTTGCGGGCGCCGACCTCGATGTCGGCGGCGCGGGCAGCGACGCGGACGCTCGGCCGGAATGGTCGGAGGTCGTTGCGGGGAAATGGCTCTCGTCAAAGCTCGACGCGCTACGCTCGCCCGAGCTACGGGCGGAGATCGACGCGGATGCTGGCTTGCGGGCCGAGCTCCGTCCCTACCAGAAGCTCGGCGTGCAGTGGCTATGGACCCTGCGCGGCCTGGAGCTTGGAGGCTGCCTCGCCGACGACATGGGGCTGGGCAAGACCATCCAGGTGCTTGGCGTGCTTTGTTTGACTCGGCGCGATAAGCGCAAGGAGAAGGGCACAGACTTGTTGGTCGTGCCGGCCTCGCTCATCGACAATTGGCGCCTGGAGATCGAACGCTTTGCCCCGCAGCTCGACGTGCTCATCGCCCATCCGTCACACATCCCCTCGTCCGAGCTCAAGAAACTGCGTGGCAAAGACGTGGATGCTCACGACGCGGTGATCACCACCTATGGCACCGTGATGCGCACCGATTGGATAAAGTCCTATGCGTGGCGCTACGTGATCCTGGACGAGGCCCAGGCGATCAAGAATCCTGGCGCCAAACAGACCAGAGCGGTCAAGGCGCTGGACTCGAGGTGGCGCCTGGCGCTGACCGGCACGCCGGTGGAGAATCGGCTCGGTGACCTGTGGTCGATTTTCGATTTTCTGAACCCGGGGCTTTTGGGCTCGGCCAAGGCCTTCACTCGCCTGAGCAAGTCCATGGCGTCGGGGAAGCAGGGGGGCTACGCGCCGCTGCGCAGGTTGGTGCAGCCGTACATTTTGAGGCGGCTCAAGACTGACAAGAGCGTCATCGCCGACTTGCCCGACAAGACCGAAGTCAATGCCTACTGTCTGCTGAGCAAGCGCCAGGCTGCCCTGTACAAGCAGTCGGTCGATGAGATGAAGAAGGCGATCGCGGAGCTCGAGGGCATCGAGCGGCGCGGTGTGGTCCTGGCCTTTCTGATGCGCTTCAAGCAAATCTGCAACCACCCGTCCCAGTGGCTCGGCGATGGGAACTACGAGGCGGAAGACAGCGGTAAGCTCTGGCGGCTGGGAGAGCTCGGTGAGTCCATCGCTGCGCGGCAGGACAAGGTGCTCGTGTTTACTCAGTTTCGCGAGATGACGGAGCCGCTGGCTGGCTTTCTCGCCAAGGTCTTCGGCCGCCGCGGCCTCGTGCTACACGGCGGCACGCCGGTCAAGAAGAGGCAGGGGATGGTGGAGAACTTTCAGGAGAATGATCGAATACCCTTCATGGTGCTTTCGCTGAAGGCGGGGGGCATCGGGGTCAACTTGACCGCAGCGTCCCATGTGATCCACTTCGACCGGTGGTGGAATCCGGCGGTCGAGAACCAGGCCACGGACCGTGCGTTTCGCATCGGCCAAAAGAAAAACGTGCTCGTTCACAAGTTCGTCTGCCGGGGCACGGTGGAGGAGCGCATCGACGCGCTGATCCGAAGCAAGCAAAAACTCTCCGACGAGATTCTGTCTGGCGGTGCGGAGTCGACCTTGACCGAGATGAGCAACGAGGAGTTGATCTCGATGGTGTCGCTCGACCTGAGCAGCGCTCTTTCGGGATAAAGGTGAGCCATGGGTTGGTATTCGGACGATAGTTGGGGCGGCTATGTTTCAGCGGCCGAGCGCCGCCGTAAAGCTGCAAAGCAGCTCGCCAAGATAAAAAAGTCCGGTCGGAAGGTCTCGCCCGTCGAGATCGCGGGCCGCAAGATCGCGACGACCTTCTGGGGCGACGCCTGGTGCAAGAACCTCGAATCGTACAGCGACTTTTCGAACCGCCTGCCTCGCGGCCGGACCTACGCGCGCAACGGCTCGGTCATCGATCTGCAGATCGAGACGGGACTCGTGCATTCTCTCGTCAGCGGCCGCGACCTCTACGAAGTGGACATCGAGATCGAGCCCCTGGCGAAGCGGCGATGGACGGGCATCAAGCGCCAATGCGCGGGCCAGATCGACTCGCTGATCGAGCTGCTGCAGGGCTCCATCAGCAAGGGCGTGATGGAGATTGTGACCGGCAAGACAGAGGGACTCTTCCCTTCACCCCGAGAGATCGCGCTCTATTGCTCGTGCCCCGACTGGGCGACCATGTGCAAGCACGTGGCGGCGACGCTTTACGGGGTTGGCGCGCGGCTCGACCACGAGCCGGCGCTTCTGTTTACGTTGCGAGCTGTCGACCCCGCGGAGATGGTGGAAGCTGCTATCGACCGGCCATCGTCGGGAGGCAAATCCCGGAGAGCCAGGGTGCTTGAGTCCGACGAGTTGTCATCGGTCTTCGGCGTCGACATCGATATGCGTGGCGTCCTCCACGAGGATCTGGCAACGCCAGCCAAGAAGAAGCCTTTGAGAAAGAAGGCCGCTCGGGTGAAGAAACGGACCATTACGCGAAGCACCAGGCAGAGGAAGAAGTAGAAAGCTATTCTGTTCTACGCGGAACGTCGCGCTGCGGCATCGTCCGCCAAGGCAGCATCCAGGCCCAGCATAGCGACGACACTGACGAGCTCGTCGGCCTTGAACGGCTTGGACAAGTAGGCGTCGGCTCCCGCTTCCAGGCGCGTTTCCCGATCCCCAACCATCGCATTGGCGGTCACCGTCACGATCGGTGTGTGCTGCAATCGCTGCTCCACGGTGCAGTTTTCCTCTCCTCGGTCATAGGCGCCGAAGAGTCCATCGGTCCCTGCGACACGCCGGATTCGCACTTCTCTTCCTTTTATCTTTTTCCCGCCGAGAGCTTGGTCAATGAATGGCCCAAAGGGATCCTCTCCCAAGATGGCAATGACGAACGGCTCGTCCTGTTCTCCATCTCCAGTAGGCCAGGTAACGAATTTTCCGAAGTTGTAGAGAAACGCAGCCTTGAGCGCGTACTCTTTTTTCGTTCTGGGGTCTTCAGCCCACTCCCGGGCCGACGCGGAGCCAAGCGCTATGGCGACGAGAATCGTCGCCAGGGCAACGAGCTGCCGCCCACGAACCCGCGTCGTTTCTCGCTGCGCAAGAACCATCGTCGCCCGCTCTACTCGAACGTCAACTCCCACGCCACACTCAAGCGTCCCCCAGTCTCTAGCTGGGGGCCTACCAGATTCGTGTAGATTGGGATTGCCCATTCGATCGCCACCCGGTTTCCCTTGAGCCTTCCCTCGAGCGCAAAAAGGTTTGCGCCGATCAGGAGCTCCCAATGTTGGCCGGCTCTCAGGTCCAGGTCAGCCGTAGGCACCATCGCAGCGTTCAGTGAGGGATCGGCGCCGTGTACAACGCAAATCGAGCGCCAAAGTGTGTCGATTGAGTGGGGCGAAGAGCTCGCATCCACTAACGTGCTGACTGCGGGGAGGCCAGAGAGAAAGGACGCGACCGATTTCAGATTCGAGTTGTTGCCCCAAACCCGCCCCAGCACCATCCGTGTCGGTGAAGACTGGTTGTTCCGTCTCACGCCGCCCGCGAGCTGTCAGAAGCCCTCGGCGTGGACGGTGGAATGGCAGAGCGATCGACCAGACGTTGTGTTCTGGCTAGCGATCTATCCGCCCGGCGCTCAGAAGACCGGCTCGATACTGGAGCCTGTTTCTTCGGGCTTGGCAACAATCTCCGTCCGGATGTGTCGTGAGAATGGAGCCCAGTGCCAAGTCGAGACCTTCGAGCTAGAGGTCATCGACTGAGAACGATCTTGCTCAGCGGGTCGTTGTCTCCTGCAGAATCCGGTCGTAGACTTTTCGCGCTTCGTCGTAGGCCTGACTCGCCGCGGCGCGCTCCTCGGGGCGGATCCTGGGCGATTTCATCTCCCAGCAACGATCGACCGCTCTGCGGCACCACTCCGCACTTCGCCGCGAAGCACGAATGGGAGCGTTGTCGACGAGCACGAAAATCGGATTCGTGTGCGAGGTCGCGAGGATACGGAGCGCGACCCAGCTCGACTGTTCGATGTCGTGCTCGAACGTGAGCTCGTTCCAGTCGCCGTCCGCCACGATCTCTTTCGTCGCGACAGACTCACCGTTGACCACGAGCTCTACGGCAACTCTCCGGCTCTCTCCCAAGCGCGCTCTCGAGATGTCCCAATAAGGAGGCTTGTCCAAAGGCCGGGACGCGAGAAAACGATCGATCGCGTCCTGCTCCTCCGGCAAATAGGCGGCGACGCGAGCCGTCACGCTGACCGAGCGAGGTGCGTCGAGATGAAGCTCGCTGCCTTGTGTGCCGAGCTCTCTCTCGTTCACTTTGAAGTCGATGATGTGGGACTTGCCGTCCGAGACGTAGCTTCGGCCGTTCACGAGCTCGCTCATGTAGCTATCGAACTCGAGCTCCCCGTCGAGCTTGGCGTAGCTTCTCGCCATGCCCACGCGATTGTCGTAGATGCACGGGAAATCGGTCTCACCGCTGATGCGCGTCCGGAAGCCGACGTTCAACGTGTGGTACCACATGTTGAGCTCCCAAAGAATAGGCGTGTCTCCCGCGGAATAGATGTCCACCGCGTCCTGAGTCACGGTGACGATGTACTCGTTGGCGCCGATGCCGTCCATTTTAGGCGTCACGTAATTCGGCAAATCGGTCGTTGGCTCTTCGGGCTCGAGTCCCCAGCCCGAATGGGAATAGCCGACGACCCCGCCCTGCGACTGACCCCACTTCAGAATGGGCAAAGTCCAACTCGGCCAATCCTCGATCAAGCGGGTGCCTGGGTAGTCGTCTTCTTTCAAACGCAGCAAAACGAGATGGCCCGCGTGCGAAGAAGGGAAGCCCGACACTTCCACGTCGTAGCGCATCAAGTTCTCACCGGTCGAAAGAGGATGCACCTTGCCTTCGAAGAAATCTTTCTGGTGATACCAGCAAGGCCCCCAGCTCAGAACACACGTGATGTTGAGATCTTCACCGAGCGCCTGGCGCCACATGAACTGGGGCAAGACGCCTTCTTCCGGGCTCTCGTAGTGGCTGCAACCTGCCGCATGCACGTGATGGTCTGCGCTGTGCCAGCCGAGCGCGGAGAGATCGGCCCACCGTTCGAGCTTGAAGCTGACTTCGTAGTCATCGACACCTTCAGGCACCGTGATGGTCTTGTGCCCGACGAGATATTCCGGACCGCGGCGGTACTCGATATCGTAGGTTCCCGGTGGCAACTTCACGACCTCTCCATAGGACCGGTAGACCTGGGGATGGAAAAAGAAGTCCGGCGTCGCGTCCATGGCCACGCGACGCGAGGGCAGTGGATAGATCCCGATCAAACGTTTCACGGGCGCCGGCGTGTCTACGAAATTGCGATTCGTGTCCCAGGGCTGTTTGCGCGCCATCGCGTGGCGGTAGTTGTCGGGCTTGGGATCGTCGACCGGATTCGCGAGAAGCCTTTCGACACCGTCGGTAATAACGAACGAGCCCATCGTCGGGCGTCCGTTCTCGTCCTCGACGAGGAATACGACATCGACCGCGGGCAGAACTTCGAACAGAATGTCCACGGTGTTGCGAAAGCCAATGTCCTGTGTTCCCTGGCCGACGTGGAAGCCGATCTTTGCCTCTCGCCGTCCCGCCTCTCGGGAGTAAACCTGGAGCACCGCATATTCGAGCTTCACGCCGGACAGACTCTTTTTGAGCGGGCGGTTCTGGTACATGGCGAGCTCGAGAAAGCGATTGGCGACTTGGCCGGCCGTCAGAACGTTCTCCTCTTGGACGCGATCCTTGTTGCTGGACCTGTGGAGAATCGGCATGGCATTGGGGCTTTCGACAACGAGCTCCGCGTTGACGTCGGCGTCGTTATGGACTTTTATGAGAAAGCTTCGCCAGCCCGTCTCGATGAGCTCCGCCTCGGCGGGGCCGCGAACGACTTTCACGCGCGCCTCGGGATTGATCTGGACCATGGCGAGGCAATAGGGATCCAGGATCTGCTGTACGGCTTCGACGACACTTTCATCGGGAGCCCGGTCACGAAGAGCCGCGAGGCGCGCCTTGTCCTCGGGCGCGAGGCTACTTCCGAGAAACGACAAGGCCTCTTCGAGCCGCAGGACTTGCGCCATGAAAGGCTGACCTTCGACGTCTTGTACGAGAGGAAGCTCTTGTGCGAGCGCTTCCGATGCGAGGAACATTGAGAAAATAGTGACCCAAAGAGAAATCCGCTTCATCGTAGCCCTCCCCTGTGACGCGAGCAGATGTTCTATACCACAAGTACGGCGCCCGGGCGGTGTCCCGCTGTCACTCCATCGGCACTTCGACGAGCGGCACGTCCCAATGGGCGTCGAGGATCTCGAAGCGGTGCCGTTCCTCGGCGTGGAATGTCTCCATATCCGAGAACAGGCGTGCGGCAATCTCCGGCGCGGGCGACGCCTTCATGAACTCAGCGTCGTTCTTGAAAGTGAGCTCGGTGGCGAACGTCCAGTCGGCGCGCCCGTCGCCGTGGTGCAAAGGTGCGTAGGCCTTGAAGTCCACCAGCCGGCTTCCCATCTGCTCTTTCAAGATGGAGTAGTGGTTTTTCTTGAAGAGCTCCACGAATTCCTGCTGCTGGCCCCACTTGACGCGGTAGAAGTACCACACGGTCCTCTCGCCGTCGGCCGACGTCTGAGCTTGGGTCGCGGGCAGCGTGGCGCCGATGGCCACGCCGACGAGTAGCGCCAGAATAATGGAAACGGTCTTTGTCATTACCAACCTCCCTCATGTGAGCGGCCATTATGAAGACTTTGCGGCACATGGCAAGTCGCACGCTCGAAGGGCGCGCAATCCTCAATCGGTAATGATGCGCTTGAGCCCGTGCGCGGCTCCGAAGCCAGCAAGCGTCGTCCCGCGGTGATCGTCAGCAATGACGGTGCTAACACGACAGCGTCCCGCCTCAACCGTGGTGTCATCACCGTTGTGCCGGTGACGTCGAACGTGACTCGGGTTTATCCGTTTCAAGTGTTTCTTCCAGCGTTAGACTCGGGACTGCCCCGCGACTCAAAAGCACAGGCTGAGCAGATTCGCTCGGTTGCGGTAGAGCGTGTCGGGGAACGTGTGGGCGAGCTCACGGGGTCCCTCATGTCGGAGCTCGATGCTGCACTTCGGCTGCATCTGAGTCTTTGACAAACTTGCGTGGGGTGATGACGCCGCACGCGTCGTCGGCGAAAGCGCCGAAGGTTTTGTCGGTGGCTTCGTGCGCGAACGCTTTCGCGAGACCGAAATGCAGAACCTCAATACACAATCGTCGCCGCCATCCCTAAACACCTGTCCTCTACAGAGCCTTGGCGCTTCACTTTGAGCGTTTCCTCGTCTATGAACATTGTTACGAGAAGAGTTCAGTTTACTTGAGAGGCATCGTCCGCGACACGGCCCACCGATTTTTAGACTGCTGTGTCGGTGCCTTCCAGTACATCAGGCTGGCGTTGTAGCGAACCAGGCTACAGGTACGCTCCCCGATTCGCAGCCCAACATCCGCGTTTTGAACGGGTTACGCTCGAACAAGTACGGTTCATCCGATGGCACGGAAACTGCAAATTGCATGTCGGGAGCGAAGGCAAATCGCCATCGCTCCCGGACAGAAGCGGAGGGAATCATGAATAGCCACATCACCGTCGCCGTGGCGAGCTCGACGACCGACATTCTGAGCGTCGGGATGGCAAACCAAAAACACGTTGAGATATTGCGCCAAGGCGTTCGCGCGTGGAACGCGTGGCGAGCGGAGCACCCCGACGTCGAGCCAGACCTCCGCGGAGCGGACCTAGCCGGCACGGACCTCAGCGGAGTGGATCTCAGTGGGGCGAGGCTCATCAAGGCGGTCCTTTACGCGACGAAGCTCTTCGCGGCGAACTTCCTCGGGGCGGACCTCGCCGTTGCAGACCTCCGTGGGGCGAACCTCGGGCGTGCGGACCTCGGCGGGGCGGACCTCTGCGGGGCGAACCTCTGCGGGACGGACCTCCGCGAGGCGAACCTAAGTCGGGCGGTCCTCCGCGGGGCGCTCCTCTCCGGGGCGGACCTCCGCGTGGCGTTCCTCTACAAGGCGCGCTTCAACGGGGCGGACCTCTCCGACGCGAACCTCCTCCGGTCGGACCTCCACGAGGTGGACCTCAGCGGGGCGGACCTCCGTGGCGCGAAACTTTCTAAGGAACAACTTGTCGCGGCCAAAACCGATATTTACACCAAACTCCCAACAAAATTGCAAAACTAGCGAGCCGCTATCGGTCTCCCTGGCGAATCTGCTACTTGTCCGTAGGAACGAGGCGTTTGAGCTCCTCGAACCAGTTCTGTACGAGGATAAACTCCGTCGAGGACGGGCTCTCACTTTCCTTGATCATCAGGACGCGCTCGCCATCGCGGGAGATGTCGTAGGTGCGTGATTGTCCGCCGCCAACCGGTGCGTAGAATCGGCCCCCGAAGACAACCTCGGCGTTACCGTGAGCGAAGCTAGGCTCGGTCTGAGCAGTCTCAACAGGGACCGCCATCAGTCTTGTGCCGGAAGCCAGATAGAACAACTCACGGCCGTCCGGAGCCCACAGAGGCCGCGCACCACCGCCGCTCGAGATCAGCCAGTGTCCATCCTCGACGTTCGGGAACGGCCGCACGTAGATCTCGTACTGGCCCGAGGCGTCTGACTGGTAGGCCAGCCACCGGCCGTCGGGAGAGATCTCCGCGTTCCGTTCGATGAACTCGGTCGCCAGAAGCGGCTGCGGAGAGCCGTCGAGGGAAAGCACTCTGAGGTCGAATGGCTGCCCTTCGTGAGACACCAACTGCCTGGTACCGTCCGAAGAGAGAGCCACGACGTGACGAGAGAACCCTGTCAGGAAGTCGCCCGGTGGCAGCGGAAGCGAGAACCGTGCGAAGCGTCGTCGAAAAATCTACGGGCAGTGCGTCCCACTTGGGCACATCTCGCAAAACCGCCGCCAGCGTATCGGAGACATCCTCCCCGACGAAGGCGCGTTTCCCCGTCAACATCTCGTAAAGCACCGCGCCGAACGCCCATATGTCCGCCCGCTTATCAACGCGCTTCCCCTTCGCCTGCTCCGGGCTCATATAAGCGGCGGTGCCGAGAACCACACCCACACCCACACGCGTCGCATCGCGGGCCTGCCCGCCGGAGCCTTGGCGAAGGCGGGTTAGCGTCGGCGGAGACATCGCGCCATCGGGTTGGGCCGTCTCGTCCGCGAACACCTTGGCCAAACCGAAGTCCAACACCTTGACCTTGCCGTCCTCGGTGAGCTTGATATTCGCCGGCTTCAGATCTCGATGAACGATTCCGTGCTCGTGCGCCTCCTGCAACGCCTCCACGATCTGCGCGGAAATTTCGAGAGCCTCGTCGACCGGAATCGGTCCGCGTGCGATGCGCTCCGCAAGCGTCTCTCCGGGAACGAGCTCGAGAACGAGGTAGTGAACGTCGCCCGACTGCTCCAAGCCGTAGATCGCGGCAATGTTCGGATGATTGAGAGACGCCAGAACTTTCGGCTCCCGCCGAAATCGTCTCAGGCGTTGTTCATCTTGGGCGAACTCATCCGGTAGGACCTTGATCGCCACATCCCGACCGAGCTTTGAGTCTCTCGCCCGATAAACCTCTCCATCCCGCCTTTGCCAATGGGCTCGAGGATCTCGTAGTGGGCGAGTTTGTGGCCGCGAGAGAGTGACATTTCAGCGCGATGACGTTACGACAACGGTGGGTAGTGGGCAACCAGGGACACCGTGATTGGCGCGAAGGCAAGTAAAGTGGAGTACCGACCTGTTTATGTATCTCGTTTGAACGAGATGCGTATCGAAGACTACTATTGTCACACCGACAATGCCGTGCTCGATTCGCTAAACTCCTCACGGGCACGGAACGGGCTCAGCGCCGACGGAAAGAAGCCGAGAACGAAACCAGTCTGGGTGTACTTCGTCGTACGCGATGTGTCGACCGACTGGCGGCCATGAAGTCGGATGTTGTGGGCCGGGACGTTTTTTCCGCTGTTATCGGTTATGGTAATGAGGAACTACGAGGTCGAGACTATGGCAGGGACGAGCGTGGCGGGGAAGGGATAAGACGAACTTCGTGCAGACGTTCAAGAGATTTGAGTTGGGGCAGGACGAGATCCCAGCAGCGATCGGTTGGTATCTGGCAGATCTAGGCGAGGCGCGGGGAAAGCAGGAGCTCTTCCGGCGTCAGTCACCGCAGACCCTCAAGGTCTTGAGGGAGCACGCGGTGATCGAGAGCGCGGTTTCATCGAACCGGATCGAGGGAGTCGTCGTAGATCAGGCGCGGGTACGGGCAGTCGTGTTGGGAAAGTCGCACCTGCGAGACCGCAACGAAGAAGAAATTCGCGGGTACCGTAACGCGCTGAAGCTCATTCACGAGGATCACGACGGGCTGAAAGTCTCGAATCAGAATATTCGGAGACTCCATCGTGTGGCGCGTGGCGGAATTGGTGACGCGGGGCGGTACAAGCAGAAGGACAGCGACATCATCGAACGCTTTCCAAACGGGACCGTTCGCGTGCGATTCACGCCCGTTTCGGCAGCCAATACCTCTCGAGCCATGAATGAGCTCATTGAGCTCTGGGCGCGATGCCTGGATGAGCGTTTTATCCATCCGCTGATTGCGCTGGCGGCTTTCAGCTTGGATTTCCTTTCTGTCCACCCGTTTCGTGACGGGAATGGGCGAACGTCGCGACTACTTCTACTACTCCAGTCCTATCACCTGGGTTATGAAGTCGGCCGCTACATCAGTCTGGAGAGGCTCATCGAGGAGAACAAAGAGCGCTACTACGAGACGCTCGAGATCGGCTCCCAAGGCTGGCATGAAGGCAAACACGATCCATGGCCTCACATCGGGTTCATTCTCTTCATTCTCAAGGAGGCGTATCGGGAGTTTGAGGAACGCGTGGGGCAGCTCAAGAGCCCACGCGGGGCGAAGACCCAGTTGATCCAATCGGCAGTGAAAGCGTTCTCCGGCGAGTTCACCGTCGCCGAGCTCGAGCGGGCGTGCCCGGGGATCAGCAGAGACATGCTGCGCCGTGTTCTCGCCCAGCTGCGTAAGGCGGGTGAGCTCGAGTGTCACGGCCGGGGACCGGCGGCCAGATGGAGAAAGAAGAGGTAATACCCTCTAGTAAGGGTAATAGTAAGGGTAATAACGGATTCCGTGCCGAGCTTGCTGCTGGACGAGCGAGGCATGGCAGCTACTCCGTGGGAACGAGCCGCTTCAACTCTTCGAACCAGTTGATGACGGTGATGAACTCCGTGATGCCCGCACTTTGCTTGATCCTCAGGACACGCTTCCCGTCCGGGGAGATGTCATAGTTGCGCGCCCCTACCCTTCCGGTTCCAAACGGCGCGAAATAGCGCCCCCCGAAGACCGCCTCGGCATTACCGGGAGCGAAAGACTCGCTCTGAACAGTCTCAACAGGGGACCGCCATTAGTCTCGAGTCCCCTCTGTGCCAACATCCCTGAGACACTTCGCCCCTTGAAATTAGTGTAGAGGGTGGAGGAGGATCAACGCATGAGTATGTTGCTAGAGAGAGGGACCTCGGCGGGATCGGAGGGAGCCCGTAGGGCGACTGGAGATCCCGCCGGCCGCGATGCGGCGGGGGTCGAGGATCCCGAAGTGGTTGAGCAAGCGAAGCGTCGACGCTTTACGGCGGAGTACAAGCTGCGGATAGTGCGAGAGGCCGATGCCTGCAAGGGTGACGGCGATGTGGCTGCTCTTCTGCGTCGAGAGGGCCTGTAGTCGAAGAGTTCGCGACCATTAGGAATCGATCTCCCTCGAGGCCGACGTCGTAGTTCGCCATCATGTTGTACGGAGTGCTCATCTCGAAGGCAGCTTCGAAAAGTACCTCTGGCTGGCCCACTTGCAAGCCGCCGGTCGTATCGATATCAGTGCTCACGGCATGCAAGAGATCTCCGCGACGGAAGTACAGCTCGTATCCGTCTCGGGACCAGCGCGGTTCGGTGCCGCCTCGGGTGGAGACTTGGACGCGTTCGCCGCCTGCTGGAAACGGCTGGAGGTACACCTCTCTTCTTCCGGACTGATCGGACACATAGACCAACCAGCGGCCGTCCGGCGAAACGGACGCTCCACCTTCGTTGGGGGAAGTTGCCAGGAAGGGCGTGGGCTCGGAGTCTCGCTCTAGAGTCCAGATGTCGACGCCGGTCTCGAGGCTTTCGGTCACGTAGACGAGTGTCGATCCGTCTGGAGACCATGAAACCGGCCGCACGTCGTCTGCAACGACTAGCTGAGGTTCAGCGGTGCCGCTGCCGTCAGCCCGCACTCTGTAGATGTCCCAACTGCCGGCTCGGCTCGATCCGAACGTGATCGTTGATCCGTCCGGCGACCAGATTGCCCCTCCCTCTACTCCCTCTAGGAAATCTCCTAGCAGAGGTGTCGACGTGCCTCTGTCGAGATCGAAGACCCACAGCCCACGCTGGCTACGTCGCTGGCTTCCCATTTCGGTGGTAACAGCGACTACCTTTCTTGGTTCCATCCGGAGAAAGGCGCGGCCACAGCGGGAGGCCCGGCAGCTCCATCTCCACCGCTAGTACCGCCCCGTTTCGATGCGCCGCCTGAAACGCAGGCATATCCGACGTCTCCGCGAGGTAGGCCATGGTCCCAGCCCGGGAGAGTGCTAGCGAGAAGGCACCTGCCATCGGAGCGGACTGCGTATCACTGAGCACTGGAATACTGAAAGTTCCGACGCCCATCGAGGACGTATCGAATGTGCTCGCGAGGACGGCTCGGACAGAGCCAACCGGGAAGTAGAGGAGGTGACCGCTTTGCGAGAAGTAGCCGCCATAAACACCAGGTGGTTGATGTTTCCGCCAGCATAGGCAACGCTCAATCCGTCGGGGCTCCATGCCGGGATCATTCCCGTCGCAACCGTGAGTCTCGTTCCCGAGCCGAGGGCGTAGACCCAGATCTCACCACCGCGTAGCTGATCACCCACGACCTTGCGTCCATCAGGCGACAGGCGGATGGAATGGTAGTCCCGGATGGGAGCAAGCTCAGTGCGACCGCCATCGCGATCGACGATCGATAAAACGTCCTTCGGGGGCTCTGGGTACAAACGCCAGCGATCCATCCGTCGAGATGTCGTAGGAGGCGCTGTGGTGACCCAACGCGTTGAAGTCATCAACGATGGGTACGGCCGGCCCCATCAGCTGCGCGTTGTCTGCATCGAACGGCGCCGCCCACAGCGATGTCTCACGGACAACGATGAGATAGTCGGAGACGATACGAGGTTGCTTACCATCGAGCAGGAAGCGATCCTCGCCGCTGACGAGGTCGTGCACGATCACCTTAGAATCGCCGACAGTGTCCGTCAACAAAACGGACTTGCCGCCGGGAGAAAGAACGGAAAGTGGGCACCCTTTGACTCGAGCGCCTTCGGTATACCGCCAGCCGCGGGTACCGATAGCGCGCGTACAGGGGTGCTGTCCCCGAAAATATTGGTACCGTCGTCGCCCCAGCTCGCACCGCGCGTAAACTTCGCGTCACATATCCGCTGGGGTGCTCCGCCGGCAAGCGATGCCTTCATGAGCGAACGCCCGGTGGAAAAAGCCAGCCACTGCCCGTCGGGCGAAAAAAAGGGCGATGCCGCATTCTCGGAACCTGGAATCGGTACCGCATCCACCTGGTCGCGCTCGCGAACGAAAAGTTGCTTCACACCGTTTCGCGTCGCGACATAGGCTAGCCGCTGGCCATCCGGCGAGACCGCGAGGCCGCCGGTGGTCATGTTGAGCATATCGGTCTCGGGAAGCGTCACGACGTAGCGGGTCACGGTTGCGTCGGGAGCGCTCGTGGTTGATGAGTTGCGCCCCGCGAGCCACCCAAGCACTACGAGGGAAACACCAAGCACCAGCAACTTGGGCTGCTTCCAAATGGTCGGCTCGATGGTCGAGAGGCCCTCGTCAAGTGTCCCAACTTCCGCAATCTCGAGCCGCGCGTCCGCGATATCTGCGAGACGCTCTCGCGCGTTCTTGGTCAAGCACCGCCGAAGAACGCGGCGGATAGACGAAGGCGTTTCGCTCGGAAGTGCTTCGAAGTCCGGCTCGGCTCGGATCACGGCAGCGAGGGCGTCCGAAGCGTCGTCACCGGGGAAGGCTTTCTTCCCGACCAGCGCTTCGTACAGCACGCAGCCGAAAGCCCAGTTGTCTGTCCGCTTGTCGACCGCTTTGCCCTTCGCTTGCTCCGGGCTCATGTACGACGCCCATGATCACGCCCATCGCTGTGCCTTTGGTGAGCGTAGGGGACTGCGACGTTCCCGCGGAAACGTTTTCTTCAGCTTCAGGCGCGAAAGCTTTTGCCAGCCCAAAATCCAGGATCTTCGGCTTCCCGTCCGGCCCAATCTTAATATTTGCCGGCTTCAAGTCCCGATGGATGATCCCTTTCTCATGCGCCGCCTCGAGACCCTCCGCGATCTGGATGAAGAGCGGGATCGCCTCGTCGAGCGGAATCGGACCGCTCGCGATCCTTTCCGCCAAGGTCTCGCCTTCCACCAGTTCCATGACGATGAACTTCTGTCCATCGTGCTCCTCGAGCCGATGGAGTGTGGCGATGTTCGGGTGATTGACTTGGGCGAGAAGTCTCGCTTCTCTCTCGAAGCGGTCCAAGCGTTCTTTGTCCCGTGCAAATTCCTCGGGAAGGACCTTTATGGCTACGTCTCGGCCGAGCTTGGTGTCGTTGGCGCGGTAGACCTCTCCCATGCCCCCCTTGCCGATGGGCTCGGTGATCGCGTAATGGGCGAGCTTCGTACCTGCGTCGAGGGTCATTGTTACTCGAAAAAGACTGGGCCGATCATACGCTCTCGTCCGTCACGATGTCCATGCCCAGAAAGTAACGTTCACGGAGAAAAAGTATTTCACTTTTTGCTTGACGGTTTTTTCGAGACGCCTTGAAAAACATTCCAGCTACGTTCCGTAGTGGACCTGTACGCATGGTCGAGGCCAAAGAGAGGACGCGTCCATCAAGGGAATCGCAATCTCGAAGAACTCTTTCAAGCGAAATCCGTTCTTGGGCAGAAGCTCCGTCACTCCTTCTACTACTGGGTACATGCGCGGAGTCATCGAATGAGTTTGCTCAGCGACGTCGTCGCTGTCCTCGAACGGAAAGCATCGCGCATGCCCTCATCGGCGCCGCCGTAAAAGGCGCTCCATGGCGTTAGCCGCGCGGACCGCTGACAGTCGATTTGTTCACGGTCGACCGGAAAACGCTATAAGCTCGGCTCTGGACCGAGCTCGAGCAGAAAGGCGCGACGCGTCGACTCCTCGAGGGAGACTTCGACGACCCGCTTGCGGGAAGTGCTCGTCTTGCTCTCGGCGACAGGACTGTCGATGTCGTTGTCGGACGCCATGCTTGGCGAATTGACATTATCGATTCCGCGGAGCGCATGTCGTAGGGCCAAGTTACTGGTAGGGTTGCGCGCCCGTCGGGTCTCGTTATGCTCAAGTAATGTGGCTTGCGTGGTTGGTCCGCTAGGCACAACAACTTGCCCATGTTGTTGGACTAGACTAGACTTAGTTTAATGAAAGTAGTCAATATCCACGAGGCAAAGACGCATCTCTCGCGCCTGATAGAACGGGTGGCTGACGGCGAGGAGATCATCCTCGCGCGCGCGGGCAAGCCGGTGGCCAAGCTGGTGCCGCTGAAACCCAAGCCGCGCCGCCCTGGAGGCTTGAAAGGGAAGGTTCGAATCCACGCGGATTTTGACGATCCGCTTCCGGATGACATCGCATCGGGGTTCCGTGGAGAGTCTCTTTGAGGCTTCTCCTGGATACGCACGCCTTGCTTTGGTGGACTACCGACGACAAACGCTTGAAGGACCGTGAGCGTGAGGCCATCGCGGACGAGGATGCCGTTGTTTGGGTCAGTGCCGCAAGCATTTGGGAAATCACGATCAAAGCGAGCCTCGGCAGGATCGAGCTCGACAAAGCCGCGCTGCGACAGGAGCTCGATCGAAACACCTTTCTCGAGCTGCCGATCCTGTGGCAACACGCCGAAGCAGCAGGCTCACTTCCAAGGCATCACGACGATCCGTTTGATCGGATGTTGATAGCCCAAGCACAAACGGAACAGCTTGTGCTCGTTAGCTACGGTCGAGCCTTCCGCGACTATGATGTGCCGCTTGCACCTGCTGACATATAGCCTTACGTCAAAGTGGTGACCCCGGAAGACAAGCACGTCATGCTCGAGGACTTTTTCTAGAACATCACCGTCCGTGCGGCTGAACGTGGAAGCGAAAAAATACCACGCGGATGGCGGGGGCACGGAAAGGGAAGTCGCTCTAGCAGCCCGTTGAAAAAGGCCCGATTCCGCCCTTGAAGAGAAACGTTTTATATATTCACTGCCGAGCACAATAAGGTGCGATTAGCGAGCGATTCGGCGAAATGGCCCAACTCGGACGGCTTTCGGAGTGCAGCGGCGC
>SMYC01000279.1 GCA_004356105.1 Acidobacteriota bacterium
CATCGTTGCTTTCAAGACATCGGTCTCGAACCAACGGTCGAGGTAATCCGCGGCGCTCGCGGTCATGAGTCGCACGAGGTCATAGAAGCGGCGATTGCCCAGCCCGCGGAAGTGCTTTGCGAGCCGATTGAATCCTGCCAGGTCCGACGGCTTGAGCGAGCTCGGCTCGGGCGGGCGCATCATCAATAGTTCGCGAACGGCGCGGG
Source organism: Acidobacteriota bacterium (assembly GCA_004356105.1). GTDB lineage: Bacteria > Acidobacteriota > Vicinamibacteria > Marinacidobacterales > SMYC01 > SMYC01. Next base: position 207 of record SMYC01000279.1, read on the forward strand.
ACATGTGGTTCATGTGGTGGCCGAAGCGGTCGTAGTTGTCCGCGTCTTTCTTGGAGAAGCGCCGCAGCTCTTGCCGCGTGCGCTCGCCGTCGTGCCATCGGGCAAGATAGTTGCCGTCGGGGAGCGGCGTGAACGTGCCGTCGAGCGCCAAAAGCTGCAACCCGTGGCTCGGAAGGTCGAGCTCCTCGATGATCTCCGGCCTAAGCAAGCTCACGACATAAGAGAAGACAGAGAACTTGAAGCCCGGGATGATCTCTTCCGTCACCGTCGCGCCACCGATGAGGTCGCGCTTCTCGAGGACGAGCACTTTCTTTCCCGCCCGCGCGAGATAAGCAGCGGTCACGAGCCCGTTATGGCCAGCGCCGATCACGATGACGTCGAACTTATTCATGAGTTGCCCACAATATGGCGCATCATATTGCAATGTGGGCAGCCAGTAAAGTAGACTGAAAGCGATGGCAGTCGGCACGCCCTTTCATTCGAGAACGGCGCCCCTTTGCACGAGTCTGCGCTTCAAGCAGTGGTCAGGTTATTTCGCTGCGGACGCATATGACGATTTCCACGATCCCGAGTACCACGCGATCCGAAGCGGCGCCGGTCTCATCGATGTGTCTCCTTTGTATAAGTACGACCTGAAGGGGCCAGATGCGCTCCGACTCGTAGACCGAGTGATCACGCGAAACGCTAAGCGTTGCGAGGTCGGGCAAGTGCTCTATTCCGGCTGGTGCGACGAGGACGGAAAGCTTCTTCAGGACGGTTGCTTCCAGAGGCTTCAAGAAAATTTGTTCCGGGTAACGGCGGCGGAGTCCGCGCTGGCCTGGTTTCGCCTGAACGCGGCAGGCATGGATGTCGACATCGAAGAGGTGTCGGAAAATTACGGCGCGCTCGCCCTCCAGGGGCCGAAAGCCCGCGATATCCTTCAGCGTATCTCCAGTGAAGACATCACGAGCTTGGGTTTTTTTCGTCTCACACAAACCGAGCTCGGGGGAGTCCCTACAATCGTGAGCCGCACGGGCTATACGGGTGACCTGGGCTACGAGATTTGGGTCGAGAGCGCTGACGCGGAAAAACTTTGGGATGCGCTCGTAGGCGCCGGTGAAGGCTACGGGCTCGAGCCCGCCGGGCTTCTCGCGCTCGACCGCACGCGCCTCGAAGCGGGCTTTCCTCTCATCGACGTCGACTTTTGGAACGCGGAGCGAACGCTCACCGACGGTCAGAAGTCGACGCCTTACGAAATCAATCTCGGCTGGGCGGTGCATTTGAAAAAGCCCTCCTTCGTCGGCAAACGTGCGCTCGTAGAAGAAAAGAAAACCGGGCCCGCGCGTTTCTTCGTCGGTCTCGAAGTTTCGTTCCGCGAGATCGAGCGTCTCTACGCGCTCGAAGGGCTCGCGCCCGAGCTTTCGAATGAGACGTCCCGTATCGGCGTGCCCGTTTATTCAGGCCGACGCCAAGTCGGTAAAGCCACGACCAGTGGGTGGTCGGTGCTCCTCAAGAAATTTCTTGCGCTCGCGACCGTCGATCACGGCTACGAAGCCGTTGGCACATCGCTCGACCTCGAATATACCGTCGAGTACGTGCGCCGCCGCGCGACCGCGAAAGTCGTCCCGCTTCCCTTCTTCGACCCCGAGAGAAAACGGAGTGTGCCTTGAGAGCGCGAATGCAGATCCTCGAAAGCTCGCTCGTCGAGCGCATCGTGGATGAAGCTCTGTCCGTTCTCGAAAAGACCGGAGTTCTCGTCGAGCACGACGAAGCTTTCGACCGGCTCGTCGCCGCAGGACTCACGGGCAACAGCGAGACCAAGAGGATCACATTCCCGCGCAAGATCGTTACGGAAGCGCTCGCCTCTGCGCCATCTTCGCTGACGCTTTACGATCGCGACGGCGAGCCCTACACGACGCTCGAGGGCGACAAGGTGCACTTCGTGCCCGCTTCGTCCGCATTGCGCATCCTCGACCGCAAAACCGGCGAGATCCGCGAGCCGCGAACGGCGGACTACGTCGACTATGTCAAGATCGCGAACGGCCTGAAGAACATCTCTTATCTCTCGACCGCGTTCATCCCCCAAGACGTCCCGCAGGATATGGCCGATGCGTGGCGGCTCTATATGGTTCTGAGTTATTCGAAAAAGCCCATCGTCTCGGGAGCGTTCACCGCTTTCGGCGTCCCGCGCATGGGCGAGATCATGAGCTACTTCCGGAAAGGCCGGGACGATCTCATCAAGAAACCTTTGTCCATTTTCACGTGCTGTCCCAACACGCCGCTTCGCTGGGGCGAGGACCCCATCAGCAACATCATTGATTGCGCCGAGTGGGGGATCCCGATAGAGATCGTGCCCGTGCTGCTTCTCGGGATGATCTCGCCCGCGACGACCGTAGGCGCGCTCGTTCTTCATACCGCCGAGGTGGTGAGCGGCATTGTCATCGCCCAACGCATTCGGCCGGGTACGCCCGTTCTCTTCGGCGGCGCCCCCGCGAGCTTTCACATGAAGCTCATGACGAACCCGATGACCGCCGTCGAAGCGCTTCAGGTCTATTGCGGCTATGCGCAAATCGCGAAGTACCTCAAGCTTCCCTGCCAGGCCTATATGGCGCTCTCGGACTCGAAGCTCAACGACTCGCAAGCGGGCGCCGAGACCGGCATGGGCGCGATGCTTGCAGCGCTTGCGGGCATCAACTCGGTCTCCGGTCCAGGCATGCTCGATTACGTGAACTGCTTCAGCCTGGAGAAGCTCGTGTTCGACGACGAGCTCTGCGCGCATGCGCAGCGCTTCGTCGAGCCGGTCGAAGTCAAAGAGGACCTCCCGACGCAGCCGCTCATCGATGAGCTCATCCGCGAAAAGCACTTGATGATGTCCGAGCACACGCTCGAGCACTGGCCCAAGGAGCTCTACATCCCCGGCCCCATGATCGACCGCACCAACTGGGACCAGTGGGAAGCGCAAGGCAGCAAGTCGTTCAAAGACCGGGCCGCCGAGGTCATCGAGGAATGTCTCGAGGACTATGACGTCGAACCGGTGGACCCGAAGCTTCACCAAGAAATCCGAAGCCTCTTTGTCCGCACGTGCGACGAGAAGGACGTGAAGCTCCCCGCGACTGACGGAAGTTAGGCCATGATCGACTACGCGGTGATGAATCAGCTTCTCTTCGAGGGGAAGCACAAAATTATCAAGCAAATGACCGAGGACGCCCTCGCCGAAGGGCTTCCCGTGGCGGAGGTGCTCGAGGACGGTCTCATCGCCGGGATGCGGGTCGTCGGCGAGGACTTCAAGCACAACCGCATCTTCGTGCCCGAGGTGCTTCTTGCGGCACGTGCGATGAAAGCCGGTATGACGATCTTGCGTCCACTCCTGACGGCGCGGGAGGAAGGGGCTCACTCTGATGTCATCGTGATGGGGACGGTCAAAGGTGACCTCCACGACATCGGCAAGAATCTCGTTGGCATGATGTCCGAAGGCGCGGGCTTCACCATCGTCGACCTCGGCACCGATACGAGCGCCGAAGCGTTCATCGAAGCGGTTGTCGAGCACGAGGCGGCGATTCTCGGAATGAGTGCTCTTCTAACGACGACGATGATCTACATGCCGAAGGTTGTTGAAGCGGTGAAGGAAGCCGGTCTCGACGTGAAGATTGCGGTCGGCGGCGCGCCCGTGACGCAGCCATTCGCTGAGGAGATTGGCGCCGACGGCTATGCCGCGGACGCCGCGAGCGCGGTGACGCTCTTCAAGAAGCTCTGCGCCTCGCGCGAGGAGGCCCGCGCAAGCTGACACCCCGTGGCCACGCTCACCATCAACCATCAGGATGCTCCGGTTCGAGACGGAGCGACACTCTTCGACTGCGCGGAAGCGATCGACATTCGCGTTCCCACGTCCTGCATCAAGCAAGGGAAATGCCGTGAATGTCTTCTCGAGATCGAAGAAGGGATTTCGCATCTGAGCCCTCCAACACCTGAAGAAGCCCATCTTGGCGAGGGGTTTCGTCTCGCCTGCCGCACGCGAATAGTCAGCGAGGGCGTCGTGCGCTGTCACACGATGCGGCGAGGCGCGATGCGGATCGTGGATGATGCTTTCGGTCTCGCCGAGCTTACCGTCGAGCCCCGCTCGGGACACGGTCTCGCGCTCGATATCGGGACCACCACGATCGCCATGCGGCTTTACGAGCTCGATACCGGAAAGCTCGTTTCCACGCAGTCCTTCGAGAACCCGCAGCGCTTCGGTGGCTCCGACATCATGGCGCGCATCCTCTACGACACCGAGCACAAAGGAAAGCTCCTGCAGCGCACGCTTCTCGGTTACTTGAGACAGGCCATCGAGGTTCTTCCGGTGCCGCCGGAGTCCATCCTCGATGTGGTCGTTGCCGCGAACACAACGATGCGCGACCTCTTCTTCGGGCTCGACGTCTATTCGATCGGCCAGAGGCCTTATCGCTCGACCCACGAAGCGAGCTTGACGATGGCCGCGAAGAAGCTGCGGCTCCCGCTTCATCCTGACGCGGAGGTCTACGGGCTCCCGATCATCGGTAGCCATGTCGGCGCTGACGCCGCGGCTTGTCTCATCGCGACCGGACTTCACGAACGAGACAGCGTCTCCGTGCTCATGGATATCGGGACCAATACCGAGCTCATCGTCGGAAACCGAGACCGCCTCATCGTGGCGTCTTGTCCCGCGGGTCCGGCTTTCGAAGGCGGCGGCGTTCTCTGCGGCATGCCGGCCCTCGACGGCGCCATCGAGCGCGTCACGCTCAACGGGAGCGGCAAGCCAAAAACGCGTGTTGTCGGCGACGTGAAGCCTCAAGGCATCTGCGGCTCGGGGCTCGTCGATTTGATGAGCGAGCTTCTCCGCACCGACCGGATGAACGCACAGGGACGTTTTCTTGAAGAGCTCGAGCTCGAGGGGTTCGAGCTCGCGGACGGCATCACATTCACGGAACGTGATGTCAACGAGCTCGCCCAAGCAAAGGGCGCGAACATCGCCGGATTCCAAATCCTCCGCGACATCTACGGGCTCGAGCTCGACGACATCGACCGCTTCTACCTCGCCGGCGGCTTCGCGAGGCACATCGATCTCGACGCCGCGCGTCGCATCGGTTTTCTGCCCGACCTTCCCGACGAGAAGATCTTGCGCGTCGGTAACGCCGCGCTCGCAGGCGCCTCGCAGCTTCTGCTGTCGCCGTCGCTTCGGCGGACGGTCGAGACCCTGGTTCAATCCATCGAGCACATCGAGCTCGAGACGCATCCTGACTTCTTCGACTTTTTCGTCGACGGCTGCCAGTTCATGCCGGTTCGGCGCTGATCCCATGATTCCGCTCGACGAATA
>SMYC01000280.1 GCA_004356105.1 Acidobacteriota bacterium
ATCAAGATCACGGACAAGCAAATGATAGAAATCTCCATCACGAAGGACAGCTCACTACCGACGTGGAACTACACAATCCATCCCGCCGAAATGCGGGATTAATTTTTGAGTGAGCGCTAAGGACGCGCGCGCAGCGGCTTTTTATCGTTCCTACGAGTTTCAGGAATTTCCAGACCAGCGCTCACGGCTATTCATGCCGATGAACAAGATCCAAGGTCTGTTCAAATAGTTTCAGCTCCCACTGACATCCGAGATTTGCAAGCAGGGCTCTACGGCCTGAACCGGACGTACTTCACCAGGCGCTGGCGGCCCACCTCGCCCGCGTAAATGTTGCCGTGGAAATCCACACCGAGGAACTCTACTCCGGTGCCGTCGGGTGCTTCCGAATCGGGAATGAAGGCCGTGACCCAGCCGGTCTCGACGTCTCCGATTCGGATCCCGCGCTCCCACCCGGGATTCCACTGGTCATTCGACATCCCGTCTCCCGCATAGATGACGCCGTGGGGGTCGACGAACACCGTGCTCGGCCGGCCGAATTGGGTCCAAACGGCGAGGAGCTTTCCGTTCTCGTCGAAAATCTGGACGCGATTATTTCCTCGATCCGCCACGATGAGTCGGCCCTCGGCATCCATCGCGAGGTCATGCGGGTCGTTGAACTTCCCCGGATCACCGCTCTTGGAAGCGACATCGCCGCCGACCTGCAACAGGAACGTTCCGTCGCTCGAGAACTTGACGATGCGGTTGTTTCCGCCGCGATGCCCGTCCGCGATCCAGATGTCGCCGTTTTTGGCGACCACAACACCCGACGGACCGTTGAAGTGTTTCGTGCCGTAGCCCGAGACCCCCGCTTCGCCCAGGATCATCACGACCTCACCATCCTGGTCTAGCTTGAACACGTTGTGCCCGAGGCCGCGTTTGAGCCCCTCGATCTCTCGACGGTCTCCGGCGGGCGCTCCTTCGGTGACCCACAAATAGCCTTCGTGGTCGAGAAAAAATCCGTGAGGGAACGAGAACATTCCCGAGCCAAAGCTCTTCACCACGTTCCCGTCCAAATCGAACTTGAAGATCGCGTCCTGGTCACTGTTCGCGCAGTGGTTGGCGCCGCAGCGGGCCAAGATCCAAATGTGCTCGCCATCGGGATCCGGGAAGACGCCGCTCGGTACGCCGAGCTTCCAACCGTTGGGCATTTTCTCCCAGCCGTAAACCGCGTGGTACGGATTGTTGGCTACCGATTGTGCGTGCGAGCTTGCACCCCACGTCACGAGCAACGCCGCCAAACTAAAGGCCACGATCGAGCCGACGCGACGGGAATCAGACATCTCGAGCTCCTCTCAAGAATTTACGAGTCATCAGGAAGCCGCAGCGCCACGAGCGAGCCCGGGTGGGTCGGGCTCATGATCTGCACCACGATGTACTGCTTCCCTTCGTGCAAATAGGTCATGATGCCGTACTGCCCCTGTGCGGGCATGTCGACGACACCCAGACGCTCACCGGTCTTCTTGTCGATCGCACGGAGTACCGGTTGCCCCCCAGAGCCTTCCGCATGGATGAGTAGGCTGGCGGTGGCGAGTGTGACAGGACTGGTGGTCACTCCCGTATTCGGCAAGTCCACGCCCTCGAGCGCCGGGTGGTTCTTGATGCGATCGGGCGTGTCTCCGTTCGGGATTTGCCAAAGTTGCTCGCCCGTGTTCATGTCGATGGCCGTGATCCGGCTGTAAGGCGGCTTGTAGATCGGAAGACCTTGTGGGCCGCGAAAGTCACCGCGATTCGCGACAACCCAGTCCGAGAGTGTCTTACCCGTGGTCATGTAATCATCGGGCTTGTCCATGACGCTTCCGGGCACGATGTTCTCGGACCGACACCCGGTTCGCGACGACACGAACAAAATCCCGGCCTCCGGATCCGCGGAGGCTGGGCCGTGGATATTGGTCGCGCCGCTCGGGCAGCTGACGAAGGAGCGCAGACCCGACGGGTGGTCCACCTGGATGGGTGGGTTGAAAATCGGTCCGATCTTGTAGTGCTTAACAATGTCCAAAGCCTCTTGCCGGAGCTCGGGCGTGTAGTCGATGAGGTCGTCCTCGGTAAGCCCTTGCAGGTCGTAAGCGAGCGGCCATGTGGGGAAAGGCTGCGTGGGCGAGAGCTTCTCCCCGGGAAGGTCCGACTGCGGAACTTCGCGCTCTTCGATCGGCCATACCGGCTCGCCGGTCTCCCGGTTGAACGTAAACGCCCAACCTTGTTTCGTTGTCTGGACAACGATAGGCGTGGGACGCCCGTCGACCGTGACGTTCATCACGAGCGGCGCCGTGGGATTGTCGAAGTTCCAGATGTCGTGGTGCACCAATTGGAAGTGCCACACCCGCTTGCCCGTCTTCACATCGAGGGCGATGAGGCTCGTGCCGAAAAGATTGTCGCCGGGACGGAAGCCGCCATAGAAGTCGATCGTCGGTGGGTTGGTGGGGATGTAGACGATCCCGCGCTCCGGGTCTGCCGACATCGGCGCCCACGAAGAGACATCGCCCGTGGTCTTCCACGCGTCGTTCTCCCACGTCTCGTGCCCGAGCTCACCCGGACGAGGGATGACGTGGAACTTCCAAAGGTACTTCCCGGTGCGCGCGTCATAGCCGAGGATGTCGCCCGGGATGTTCTCGGTGCGGGTCTGATAGTAACCCTGCTCGTGAACATTGCTCACGACCACGACGCCGTTCACGACGATGGGAGGCGACGAGCTACTGAGATTTCCAAGGTCGCGCGGGATCCCGCGATCCGGGTCGTAGGTATAGCCGGACGTAAGCCATGGGTCCCAGTCCCTCACGAGGTCTGGCAGCAGGTCCACGACGCCCGTTTGAGAAAAGCCCGGGAGAGGTACCGGCGTCCCCCAGTTCGGAAGCGGCAGGCCGGTCTTCGCGTCAAGGGCGTGGAGGAAAAAGCCAGGGCTGCTGGTAAAGATCACGCCACGGCCGTCCACCTCGGCATAGGCGACGCCCTTACCGTAATTGTTCCGCATGCCGCGCTCGTAGCGCGTGGTGTGGGGCTCGCGGTAGGTCCAGATCGTCTCGCCCGTGGCCGGATCGATGGCGATGACGGTACGGCGGCGGCCGGCGACGGTGTATAGCATTCCGTCGATGTAGATCGGCGTCGAGCGGAAAAGGTAATCGACGGTAGGGCCATAATTGTCCCCCCGAAAGACCCAAGCCTGCTCGAGCTCCTCGAAGTTGTCTTTGTTGATCTGTTCGAGGGGCGAGTAACGGGTATGTCCCGCGTCCCCACCAATGTAGCGCCACTCTCCTGGGCGGTCTTGGGCGGCGGATGGAACCGTTGCGGTGAGGATGAGGCTCGTGGCGAAAAGGATCCTCTTCATCGTCTCCTCCTCTTCAACTCGGGATTAAAACAAAGACCAGGTCGGACACAACATTGTCCGCGTCGAAGGCGCGAAGACTATATCATCCGATGGGACGTCGCTTGCAGACGGAAGGGGACTAGCTCGAGTTGGCCCTCGGGACGAGCAGGTTGGCGACTTGGCGGTACGGGATCGATAGTTTCAGACGGATGAGCTCGGAAAGAGTGTTTTTCAAGAGAACGCAGGCTCAAAGGTGCTTACACCAGTCTGGTACTGAGCCTGCACCCCCGACGCAATGGCCATTGCGTCAAGTATCTCACCGGCTGGCTGTCCGCGCTTGCTCCCATCTCAAAGCGACCCTCGGGTCGACGCGTGTCGCGCGCTTTCCCGGCACGATCGCTCCCCGATGGTCGTCAGCTCCGCCTCGAGCTCTGCGGTGGACCACCCGTTCCAGAAAATCCTTCCGTCGTGTCGATCTACGTGCGGAGAGGTACAATGCGCGGCGTTATGACGGCTTCAGCTTCAAAGGTTCGTGTTCGTGTCGCACCGTCCCCGACAGGCGATCCGCATGTCGGGACGGCCTATCAGGCGCTCTTCAACCTCGCTTTCGCCCGGCAACATGACGGCCAGTTCATCTTGCGCATCGAAGATACGGATCAAGCGCGCTCCACGCGCGAGTCCGAGCAAATGATCCTGGACTCGCTGCGTTGGCTCGGGCTCACCTGGGACGAGGGGCCGGATGTCTCGGGACCCCACGCGCCTTATCGCCAGAGCGAGCGCCTGCCGATTTACAAGGAGCACGTCGATCGGCTTCTCGCGGACGGCCATGCCTATCGGTGCTATTGCACCAAGGAGCGTCTAGAGGCGATGCGCGCCGAGCACCGGGACCAGAAACTGTTCCCAGGCTATGACCGGCACTGTCGCGACATCGCGCGAGACGACTCCGATGAGCGTTTTGTCGTGCGGATGAAGATTCCCATCGAGGGCCAGTCTGTGATGCACGATGTTCTTCGCGGTGATATTCGGAAAGACTGGGCGTCCATTGACGACCAGATCGTGATGAAGTCGGACGGGTTTCCGACTTATCATCTCGCCAACGTTGTCGACGATCACTTGATGGAGATCAGTCACGTGATTCGTGGCGAGGAGTGGATCAACTCCGTTCCGAAACACTTGAAGCTCTACGAGTATTTCGGGTGGGAGCCGCCAGTGTTTTGCCATCTGCCGCTTCTCAGGAATAACGACGCGAACAAGTCCAAGCTCTCGAAAAGGAAGAACCCGACCTCGATCAACTATTACCGACGTGCTGGTTTTCTCCCCGAGGCCATCGTGAACTTTATGGGCATGATGGGTTGGACGCGCGCGGAAGGAGAAGAAAAATTTTCGCTCGCCGAGTTCATCGAGAACTTCGACATCGAGAAGCTATCGCTAAGCGGCCCCGTTTTCGATGTCGACAAGCTACGCTGGCTGAACGCGCGCTACATCCGTGAGGACTATGACGGCCCCGCGCTCTTGAAGTTGCTCCAGGATTGGGCCCTCGGTGCCGACTATCTCGGAAAAATTGTGCCGCTTGCCCAGCCGCGCCTCGAAACACTCGCCGATTGGGGCTTTCTCACCGCGTTCTTCTTCGCGGATCGGGTGCCTATCCAAGCGGATGACTTGATATTGAAAGGGAAAGAGCCGGCGGACCTGGTGCGCGTTCTTCAAATGGCGATTTGGCTCTTCGAAGCACTTCCGAACTTTAGCGAGGGGGCCATCGAGGGCGTTTTGCGCTCGCTATCGGAGAAGCTGGACATCAAGCTTCGCGACTTGACGCGGCCTTTTTACGTCGCCCTCACAGGCTCGAAAGCGTCGACGCCGCTCTTCGGCTCGATGGCGCTTCTCGGGCTGGACTTGACGCGCGTACGCTTGCGTCAGGCGGTTGAGCTTCTCGGCGGTCTCTCGGCGAAGAAAACCAAAGCGCTCGAAAAAGAGTACCGCGCGATTTTTGGAGAAGAATGAATGCACTTGCTCGTCGCGATGATCCTTGCGCAAGCCCTCGATCCCGAGCTTCTCTCGGAGCTCGCCTATCGCTATATCGGACCTGACGGTAACCGCACGATCGCGATTGCCGGCGAGCCCGGGAATAACGCTGTCGTCTATATCGGTGCCGCTTCCGGCGGCAGATGGAAGACGACCGATGGTGGCTCGAACTGGTCGTCTATCTTCGATGACGTCGACGTCGCTTCGGTCTGCTCGATCGCCATAGCGCCTTCGGATCCGAATGTCGTCTGGGCCGGCACCGGCGAGACCTTTGTCATTCGCCCCGCGCTTGCGATGGGAAACGGCATGTACCGCTCGACCGATGCGGGTGAGACGTGGAGCCACGTTGGGCTCGAGAAAACCGGCCGTATCGGCCGTCTCGTCGTGAGCCCGACGGATCCCGACGTCGCTGTCGCCTGCGCCGCGGGTCACCTCTATGCGCCGCAGCCCGAGCGCGGCGTCTACCGCACCACGGATGGCGGCGCGACGTGGGAGCAAGTGCTCTTCGTTGACGAGAAGACGGGGTGCTCAGACATAGCGATGGACCCGACCAACCCGCGCATCCTGCTCGCGGGGATGTGGCAGATGCAGATCAACACGTCGGGTCTCGTGAGCGGTGGGCCGGGAAGCGGCGTCTACCGTTCGAAGGACAGCGGAACTACGAGGGAGAAACTTTCCGACGAAGACAAAGGTCTTCCCGGTGGCGAGAGCCATCCGCTCGGAAAGATTGCGGTCGCGATCGCGCAGTCGGATCCGGATCGCTGGTATGTTCTGACCGAGGATACGAGCCCCGGCTTCTACCGCTCGACGGATGGTGGTGATGAGTGGAAGCTAGTCAGCAACAACCACACGCTCAACGAGCGCGCGCCCTACTACACCCGCTTTGCCGTCTCGCCGGACGACGCCGATCGGATCTATATCGCGTCGGTGCGGTTCAGCATGTCGGTGGATGGCGGGGAGAGTATCGTCGAGAACCCGCCGCGCGGCGGCGGCGACAACCACGACGTCTGGATCGATCCGCTGAACGCGGACCGCATCCTCGTCGCGCATGACGGTGGCGCGAGTATCAGCTTGAACCGGGGCAGGACGTTTGAGCGCATCGTGCTCCCGGTCGCGCAGATGTACCACGTGAGTGTCGACGACCAGGTACCGTATTACGTCTACGGCAACCGCCAGGATGGGTACTCCTATCGAGGGCCCAGCAATAGCCGCGCCGGCGAGAGCATCCCGCTCGGGATGTGGCACGACGTCGCGGGCTGCGAGAGCGGTTGGGCCACGCCCGACCCCGAAGATGACAACATTGTTTGGTCAGGCTGCTACGACGGGGGGCTCGAGCGCTACGACCGGCGCACCGGCCAGTGGCGTGACGTACGCGTGTGGCCGGAAGCGTCCTACGGCTGGGCGCCCGCTGAAGTGAAATATCGGTGGCACTGGAATTTTCCGCTTCACATCTCGCCTCATGATCACGAGAAGGTCTACGTTGGAAGTCAGCACGTTCACGTGACGACGGATGCGGGGCAAAGTTGGCGCGAGCTCAGCCCTGACCTGACCACGAACGACAAGACACGCCAGAAGGACTCGGGCGGCGGCCTCACGATCGACAACCTCTATACTTTCGACGGCTCCGTTCTTTTTTCGATCGCGGAGTCGCCCGTCGAGCAAGGGGTGATTTGGACGGGGAGCGTCGACGGGCAAGTGCACGTGTCGCAAAATGGCGGCGAGAGCTGGACGAACGTGTCGAAGAACATCGAGAGCTTGTACGTCGAGAGCTGGGTGAAAGCGATCGAGCCTTCACGCTACGACGGCGCTACGGCCTATGTCGCTTTCAGCAATCACCAGGATGGCGATTTCGCGCCCTACATCTATGAGACGACGGATTACGGCGAGAGCTTAGAGCGCATCAGCGAAGGCATTCCCGAGTCGGTCTTCAGCTTCGTTCACGTGGTGCGTGAAGATCCCGAGCGTCGCGGCATGCTCTATGCGGGGACGGACAACCAGGTTTATGTCACGCTCGATGACGGGGAGCACTGGACGTCGCTGCGGACGAACATGCCTCCCGTGCCGATCTACTGGTTGACGGTGCAAGAGCACTTCGCGGATCTGGTGGTCGCGACCTATGGCCGCGGCTTTTACATCCTCGACGATCTCACGTCGCTCAGAGCGCTCGAGCCGTCGCTTCTCGAAAAAGACGTGCATCTTTTCGAGCCGCGGTCCGCGTACCGCTTCCGCGCGACCAAAGGCATCAAAACGGAAAGCGGGAGTCAGGTATCCGGGAAGAATCCCCCCTACGGGGCTTCGATCCACTACCACCTTGCGGACAAAGTGGACGACGACGTGAAGATCGAGATCGTCGATGCTGCGGGCGAGACCATTCGCGAGCTCGAAGCGAGCGGGTCGGCAGGGCTTCAGCGTGTATGGTGGGATCTCCGCCACGAAAAATCGCGCGAGGCAAAGCTCCGGACGCCGCCGCCCGAGCACGACTGGGTTCCGCTTGGCGAAGAAGGCTGGTGGCGTCTACGCACGTGGGATCTGGATCTCTTCCCGGGCTACCGGGGTCCGCTTGCGGTGCCGGGCATGTACACCGTGCGTCTTTTGGCAGGAGACGATGTGACGCCGATACCGCTCGAGGTACCGCTCGAAGTGCGTAGAGACCCGCATTCGACGGGAACCCAAGCGGATATCGAGGCGCAAGCGGTGCTGTCCCTCGAAATCCGGGACCAATTGAACGAGGTCGTCGACATGATCGACGAGCTCGAATGGACGCGTAAAGAGCTCCTCGACCTCGTGGAGCGCTACGGCGAGCGCGAGGGGATGACCACCATTGTGAGCAATGCGGAGGAGCTGTCGACCTACGCCGTGTCGGTGGAAGGGAAGCTCTTCGACGTCAATTTGACCGGGGCGCGTGAAGACGCGTTTCGCGCGCCGATGAAGCTCTACGGAAGGCTCGGCGCGCTCGGAAACGACGTCGGTCACGACAGCGCTGACTTTCGCCCCACCGACCAGCAGCTCGAGGTGCACGCGATTTTAACGAAGCGCCTCGACGAGGTCCGCGAGGAATATCGGAAGCTGATAGATGAAGACGTCCCCGCGTTTCGGAAGAGCTTCCCTTGAATACCGCGCGACGTGAGCTCGCGGCCGCCTATCGGCTAGGCGAGCGCTTCGGCCTGAACGAAGGCATCTCGAATCACTTTACGCTGCGGGTGCCCGGGGAATCGGAGCGCTTCCTCGTGATCCCTCACGGCCTCCACTGGTCGGAAGTGCGGGCGAGCCGACTTCTCGTCGTCGATGGCGATGGGAACGTGCTCGAAGGAGACGGGGAGATCGAGCCGTCGGCGCTGTTCATTCACTCGCGTATCCTCCGGGCCCGTCCCCATAGCGTTTGCGTGCTCCACACCCATCAAATCCATGCGACGACGATTTGCGTTCTCGAAGGCGGGCGGCTCTTGCCGATCAGTCAGAACGCCTTGCGGTTTCATGGCCGCATCGCCTATGACGACGTTTATGGTGGCGCCGCGGATCACGCGGAAGAAGGGGAGCGTCTCGCCGCGGTGCTCGGGAAGAGAGACATTTTATTCCACGCGAATCACGGAGTGATCGTGGCGGGCGAGTCGATGGCGCGCGGTTTCGACGACCTCTATTTCCTCGAGCGAGCCTGCCAAGTGCAGGTCCTTGCCCAAGCGACGAGTCAGAACCTCCGCACGATTCCCGACTCGGTCGCCGAAAAATATGTCAGTGACGCGAGGCCCAATAACCTTCGGAAGCAAGCCCGAGTGCACTTCGTTGCTTTGATGCGCCTTCTCGATCGCGAAGAACCGGACTACGCGGACTGACAGATGGATGAGACTGTCGAGCAGCTGAAGAAGATGTCGACGAGCACCGTCGGTGATACGTTGGATCGGCTCGGCATTGCCGGGCATTGCTTCGGGATCCTGCCTCTCGACCCGAGCTTTAGGCTGTGCGGGCGGGCTTTTACGATGCGGACCCTTCCCGCCGATACGTCCGGTGGCACGGTGGGAGACTACATCGACGACGTTCCACCAGAGCGGGTGATCACCATCGACAATGCAGGACGTCTCGACGCGACCGTTTGGGGAGATATCATGACCCTTGCCGCGGTGAAGCTAGGTATCGCGGGCTCGGTCCTCGACGGCGTTTGTCGCAACGTCAGCCGAAGCCTCGATCTTGGATATCCCGTCTTCAGCCGGGGCCGATCGATGCGGACAGGGAAGAATCGGGTGGCGCGTGATGCTATGAACGTTACCGTGTCCATTGGCGGCGTGCGCGTCAGAGACGGTGACCTGCTGCTGGGTGACGCGGACGGTGTCGTCGTCGTGCCGCGCGCGCGAGAGTCGGAGATCCTCGATCTGGCCCAGAAGGTTGACACGCGCGAGGCAAACATTCGCGAAGCCCTCGAGAACGGGATGCGTCTCGAGGAGGCACGAAAGAAGTGGCGACTCTAGCTGCTATGCCGAATGGGACATAGCAACTCTCCCCGGGGAGAGTACTCGCGTCCGTTTTCGCGGGCGGTTCAGCCACGGTCTTCGTCAACGAGGCCGGCGCGTTGTTCGAGGTCCACGAGCACGTCCTCGATCTGCCCCAACGCCGAGCGAAGGTCATCCGCGATCTCCTGCGCGAGGATGTGCGGGTCCGGCAAATAGGCCGAGTCCTCGAGGCTCTCATCCCGAAGCCAGAAGAGGTCCAAGCTCACCTTGTCGCGGCTCACGATCTCGTCGTAAGTGTAGGGCCTAAAGCGCCCCTCCGGAGTCTTTTCGGACCACGTTGCCTCGCGCTTGTGGCGGTTGCCGGGACCGTAGCATTCGACGAGCTCGACGCGGGTCATACGCTTGGTCTTCAGGGTGAAGTGCTTGTCGTACGGAGGTCGTAGACCCAGACGGTCTTGGTCCACGGTTCCTTCGCGCCGGGCTTGCGGTCGAAGAAGAGCACGTTCGCCTTAACGCCCTGCGCGTAGAAGATGCCGGTGGGGAGGCGGAGGAGGGTGTGGACCTCGCATTCCTTGAGCAGGTTTTTGCGCACGGTCTCCCCGGCGCCGCCCTCGAAGAGGACGTGTTGATCTGCTTGTTCGAGGTCGTCGTCCAGAAGTCCGGACGGTTATAGGTCAGCGATTGGCGGTCGGTCTCGCTTTCCTCGTTGACGATGGGGATGGAGGACTTCTTGCCGAAAGGCGGGTTGGTGATGACCACGTCCGCGTGATCGCTCGGCTCGTCCCGCAGGGCGTCGTCCGTGAGAATGGGAGGTCTCTTGACAATGCTGTCCTGAGTGCGTGGCGAACACGTCGGCGCGGAAGTACACACGTGTAGGGATTGCTTGCGCTCGCCGTATCGCTCCAGGATAATGAGGTCAGAACGTATGTTTCCTGGTGCTTCGCGGCAGACCGAGCGGACGTGTGGCTCAGACCTTTTACCTAATTGCGGCGAAGCATCGTGTTGAGTTAGCCTTTGCTCCCGATGCCCTCCCGCTTTTACGATGCCTTGAAGCAGCATGGCTGTGAGTATGTATCGCTGTACGCCTCGCTCGAACTGTCGAAGCAGGATAGAGATGAACTACGGGAATCACTCGAAGGACGGAGAAAGAACCTGCCCTATTTTTTTGCCCATCGATATCCCGGAAAGGGTAGGGACAAAGCGGTCATCTCAGCGCATCTTGTCAGTCCGAAGCGTGGCAAATACGAGCTTCATTTGAGTTGGTTCATTTCCACCAGAGAGCCACCGGATGATTTCGGAGACTGGCAGGATTGCCAAGAAATAATTGTTCGCGCCCTGGGAGATGAACCGCAAACCACGGTCAACGTTCGCTTCGGCTATGACTCGAAGGACTTTCGTTCGCTTTTCCTTCCTGTTGAAGTCAGCGAGCAATCCAAGATCTTCGACGAGGTGATTGAGTTGACTGGCGTAAAAAAGACGCCGGAGGGAAAGACCCTGTACGAACTAGAAGTATCGATACGCGAAGGGCGTTTGCGGCACACTGTTACGTTCAATCAAGAAGTTGCACTGACCGAAGAGTTCCCCATTCAGGCGATCGAAGCGGCCAAGCGGATTTCCACCCTAGCCCTTGAGCGTGTGGAATAGCCACCTATGACGACGCTTCCGACTAGACAGCGAGCGCGGAAATACCCGCATGCCCACGACTACTATGTGTGGAGCCAAGTAGCATTCTCCTCTACACCGGAGTTGATGTTTGAAGAGAGCGCGGGAGAATTCACGGAATGGGCGACATTAGACGTAGAAGCACTGGCGCTACCTGCTCTTTGGCAACAATCTGCACTTCAGCGTGGGTTGGAGGAAGGAATTAAGGATGCGATCGCTCAACGTTTGGCGACCGTGGACGTGTTGCACCGTCACGTAGCTGTGCTTCAAACAAGGGTGGAGCAATTGAGCGCCGAGATGGATGTGTGGAGACCTGTGTTGCGCGAACTGTCGAACGTGCTGCCGCGGACACAAGAGCTAATAAATGCCCTCGCCAAGAACTATGCACAAGTTCAGCGCATCGCTACGCGATCGTCATCGGACTGGATACCAGTCGGGAGTTTCGCGCCAGAAGCCTACGACGTCATTCAGCCGATCACTGTCGTTGTGTCGCCGTGCGCGGATGAGTTCGAGGCCGGAATTGTCGACATAAACGCGTATTCCACCGGTGACACGCTAGAGGAGGCGGTTACTAATCTAAAGTCCTACTTACTAGACCTTTTCGACCGGTACTGCGAAACGCCAGACGAACAACTCGGTCCAGAACCTTTGCGACAGAAAGCGTACTTGCTAAGTCACGTCAGGCGGCGGTGATGGCACGTCAGTTCACGCAGAAACATGCGAAAGAAATAGCCAAGAAGCTCGGGATGGTTGTGCACAAGGGACGACGTATTCATGATCACGCCGTTCTAATCTACGAAGGGAAGGAAGTTGTTTCGTTCGGGATTCGGCGCGCGTCGAAGGAAGTGGGCCACGACCACCTGCCCAAAGACCTCCATTTGCGGATGAAGGACTGCAAGGACCTTCATCGTTGCACCCTTAGCAGGGATGACTACCTCGAGCTCTTACGCGATAAAGAGCTGGTTTCGGACGCGGATACAGAGGGGTCAAACTAGCTTCTAATCCACGTGTGTTTTCCGGCGATCACGTCGCCCACCTGATGCGTGGATGCGACAAAATCCTGGGGCACGTGAGTGTATTCGCAGCAGCCGCTAGTCCCCTGGAACAGAGGTTTGTTGCATAAAGCTCGCTTCACCCACGCGTAACGTACGTGCACTGCCCTCCATCTCGTTCCCACACGAAACGCTTCACCGCGGCAGCGATGCCGCGCACACCCGGTGACGTGTCGGCGTCTTCGACGTTCGATCTCGGATGATTCGTCTTGCCGAAACGTTTGGCTTCGAGCCGCTCGAGCTTTTCGCTCACGGCCACGTCGATGACCGAACGGAGATCGCTGCCGGGAATGAGCGCCTCGAGCCGTTCGAGCTTGTCGCGAAGCTCGGCGCTAGCGGTGAATCTTACTTCGTAACGCGCGGGTGAAAGCGGCGCGACCGTGGGCCGTTTATCAGGGGCTGCCGGGCGGGTAGGCGACGTCGGCTCATTCCTCCGAGGCTCCTCACGACTTTCGTCCGCCGCCTTGGACGACTCGCTCGGGGCTTTGGGTTTTGGTCTCTTTCGAATTGTCGGCGGCACGTCCGGTTTCGGAGCCAACTCCGCCACGAGTTCTTCGATCTGGCCTTTACTTTTGTGCGTGGCTTTGGCGAGTACCTCTTCGCCATTGGCCTCGGTGAGATGCTTCGAGATCACGGCGATGCCACACAGGTGAATGCGTCCATCTTCTAGCATCGTGAGGAGCACGGGGAATCTGCGTGAGAGCCGAGCGGCGTTGATTCGCCGATAAGCTTCCGCTTCCGATAAATGCAAAACGTCCGTACAAAAGCGGAACATGGACGGCGAAGCCTCGCGGGCATATAGACCCCGCGCGTCGACTTCAGCGATGTGTGCGACGAGCGCTGCTTCACCGCGCCGCGACTGCTTCGAGGCATAGGATAGACGAGCGAGAAGTTCGTCATCCGATAGTTCCGAGAGCAGTTTTGATTCATCTCTTATGCTCATACGTTGTTATAGCATGGACTTTTTCGACCCTCAGCGTTGGCGCCTGACGAGCACAAACGCTGCGGAACGCTTTCGAAGTCTCTTCGAGGAAGAGAGCAGGGCTGTCGCTTCGTCAGCGCTTGCTGAGACCTCAACGGCGCACGCCCTAACTCTTCTTTCAAGTCGTGTCGAAAAAACTGTCAAGAAAAAAACGACCTCGATGCCATCTTTTTTTCCGATTCCGATTCCGACCAGCGGATTATGCATCAACTGCGCTTGCTGCCCCAACGCTGCTATACCCCGCACTTGTCCGCGACCGGCCCCACCTCTACGCGGCATAATCCTGTAGTCGGCACAGCGGCTGCTATGTCGAGCCGACATAGTAACTCTCCCCGGGGAGAGTTCACCGCACCACTCAGCTCCTCGCCCCGGTTCAAGATGAGGACGAGCTCTCGCTCGGATGAAGTGGCGGCTCCGGATGCGTCATCTGGTAAAACGACGAGCTCCATTGGATGATTCACATTCAGCGAGTCGATCGTGTTCACTTCTTATCGCCATGTTGCCCGCTAGCGTTCAGCCAACTCTTTCCCGACGTCGCGGGTACGCTGATATCCTCGCCAACGGGCTGAAACCGAGCCGCGACGCCGTGTTCCGTCTGGCGCTGTGCGCTTGGATCTCCGCCGCGGGATGCGGCGACGGCGGCCGGGGCTCGGCCGTAATCCGGTTGCAGGATGTGTTCGACGCTGCTGTGGTCGAAGGCAGTGTTGGCGCGTTGGTCGAGATCCCGCGCACGGAGTGGCGCTTCAACGACGATGATGCGCACGGCTGGCAGGTCGGCGTCGGTGTGGAAGAACTGGGTGTGACGAACGGCCGGCTCGCGGGCCGGACGACCACGGCGAGGAGTTCTTGGATCACGGTGGTCATTGGCACGACAATGTCTACGGCGAGAATACCAACGTACCCCTCGTGCTGTGGGCGCCCGGACGTATTGCGAGCGGAACCGTGATCTCCGAGATGGTTCGGTCCATCGACCTGATGCCCACGCTCCTCCGGGCGCGCCGGAATGGCAGCTGTTCGACCACCTAAACGATCCCCTAAACCAAGTCAACGTTTCCGAGCAGCATCCCGAGGTCGTCGAACGATTGCAGAGGCTCCTCGCAGATTGGCAGAGTTACGCGGAGGCCGCGCGGCTTCTGCCGGACGCTGAATCGGTCGAGGGGACGAGCGCCGAGGAGCTCGAGCGGCTCAGGAGTTTGGGCTACATCCAGTAGAAACGCCAGCACTTGGAACGTTGGGCGCGTGCGATCTGCTATAACTGACGGCCCATGGTGCGCGAAGCAGTCACCCGGCTAAGGAACCGCGAGATCTCCGCGCTTTTCCGAATCCTGCTCCTTCTCGCCGCTATCGTGTCCACTTCTTGTGCGACTCCGGGGAACGACGGCGCAACGATGATCCTGGCGCTCGAAGGTGAGCCCGCCACCTTGACCGCGCATCTTTCGAGCGACCTGCCAGCGGTCATGATCGCGTCGAACCTCTTCAACGGGCTCATCGGCTACGACTTTGATTTCAACCCAACGCCGGACCTTGCCGACAGTTGGGAGGTTTCGCCCGACGGGCTTCGCTACGTCTTCCATTTGAACAGAGAGGCGCGGTGGCATGACGGTAAGCCGGTGACGGCCGAAGACGTGGCGTTCACCTTCAACGATGTGCTCGCGAAAGTGCACCCTCGTGCGCGCCGCTGGTGGAGCAACGTCGTCTCCGCCGAAGCGGAGTCCGAGCACAGGTTCGTGATCACGTTGAAAGAACCGTTCGCGCCTTTCCTGACGCTGCTTGGCAATCGGCTGGGAAGTGGCACGCTGATTTTGCCGAAGCATATCTACGAAGGCACGGATCCGAGAACGAACCCTGCCAATCGGGAGCCTGTCGGAAGCGGACCCTTCAAGTTCGCTGCCTGGCAGCCTGGATCTTTCATTGCGCTCGAGAGAAACAACGACTACTTCAAGCCCGGGCTTCCGCATCTCGACCGCCTGGTCTTTCAGATTGTGCCCGATGCCTCGACGAGACTCCTGGCCTTCGAGCGCGGCGAGATCGACTTTCTCCACGCCTACATCGTGCCCTACGAAGCGGTCGACCGTCTGCGCGAGGACGGCCGGTTTCGCGTCGTCGAGCGTGGTCTCGAAGCGGCGGCCACGAACGAGAACCTTCTGTTCAACCTGCGACATCAGAAGCTCCAGGACGGACGCGTCCGGAGAGCTCTCGCATACGCTATCGATCGGAAAGCCATCATCGAAGGCGCTCTCTTCGGCCTCGGCCGCGTGGCGCACAGCCACATCAATAGCGGCCTCGGCTGGGTGCATGCCGGCGATTTCGACGATTACAGGACGCGCGACGTGTCGAAAGCCGAAGCACTGCTCGATGCGGCGGGATTCGAGCGTGGCACCGATCGAGTGCGCTTCGGGCTGCGTTTGACACACGATGCTGGCAAGGACACCGAGCGGCGCGCCGCCGCGATCATCCGCGACAACTTGCGGGAGGTCGGCATCGAGGTCACGATCGAGCCATTCGACCGGCCCACCTATATCGAGCGTACGTTTCGCGGCTGGGATTTCGACATGGCGCTCCAGAATTTCGTCACCGGTCCCGATCCCGCGCTGAGCGTAAGCACCCGCTACCATTCGAAGCAGATCAGGAAAGCGCCGTTCATCAATGCGATGGGGTATGCCAATGTTGAAGTGGACGGGCTCATGGACGCCGACATGTCGGAGCTGGACCGCGGCCAACGGGTGGCGATGTGGGAACGCATCCAGCAGATTCTCATGAAAGAGCTGCCGGCGCTCCCGCTATTCGAGTACCCGACGCTCAACTTGGTCTCTGCTGGCCTGGAACACGTTGTCACGACGCCCAACGGCTATTTGCAGTCACGGGAGTTGGCGCGCGTTCGCTGAAGAAAGGAAAACCGGGCATGCTCACGGTCGCCTGTGACAATATCGACAAGCTCGTCTGCGTCGAGATGCGCCGAAAGGGCCTTCCCGTCGGATTCAAGACCGTGCTGTACGACAAAGCGAGAGATCGCAGCGACCGTCCTCTCGTTCAGGCCGCCGCTGAGCTTCTGAGCGTCTCACCCGCGCGTATCGGTATCGTGACCGGCGCAGCCGTGCCCGATCATATGCCCGTCGGCGAGAACGACGGACCTTTCGGGGCGACCGTTCTCGGAGAGGCGCTCACCCGCATCGGTCACGACGTGTCCATCTATACGGACGCGGTTTGCGCAAGGCCGATCGAGCGACTGGTGGAGAGACGCGAGCTCGCCGTCCCGGTCGTCTCGCTTCGGTTCAACGATCATAGTGAACAAGAGCGCATCGCCGAGGAGCGGGACATTCTCGTTGCCATCGAACGGCTTGGCGGAAACGCTAACGGTTCGCTTCATGGCATCAACGCCAATTGCCGTGACGCGTTCCGCTGCAACGTCGATCATCTCTTCCGGACACATGCCGGATTGGGTCGAGCGTCGCTCGCGATCGGCGACGGTGGCAATGAGATTGGCTTCGGGAAGACGAGCGAAGACCTCGTCGCCGCCGTTCCGGAGCTCGCCCAGGTCGACAAAACGGGGAGTGCGAGCGGGATCTTCTCTACGGTCGAGACCAGCGTTCTCGTTGTCGCTAATACCTCGAACCTTGGCGCCTACGGGGTCCTCGCGGCTCTGGCGATCTTGCGCGACGATCTCTCGCTCTGCCATTCGCCGGAAGAAGAGACGGCGCTCCACCACGTCGGCGTGGGACTGGGACTGACGGACGGCGCGACCGGGCGGAGAATTCCGGTTTGCGACGGCGTTCCCGCGGAGGCGAACGCGGCGATCGTTCTTCTTCTGCGCAACATCGTCGACAGGGCCCTGGCGCCCCCCCTCGTTCGTGAGTTCTGAGACGGCGTTCGGCACACGTCTGCTCGCCTACAGTGCCAGGCGGCTAGCGCAAGCGGTTCCACTCGTCCTCGTCGTCGTCATCATCAACTTCTTTCTCATCCACGCGGCGCCGGGAGACCCGGTCGACATGCTGCTCGGTGGGATGGATACGGATCCGGAATTTCAAGCCCAGATGCGACGTGAGCTCGGCCTCGACCAGCCGCTTTGGGTCCAGCTATGGACCTACGTCTCGAACATGGCGCGTCTCGATCTCGGCTACTCGTTTCGCTTTCGCCAGGATGTTGGGGCGCTCATCATGAGTCGGCTTCCGGCGTCGCTGCTCCTGATGGGGACGAGCTTCGTCATCAGCGTGAGCTTTGGAATTCTGCTCGGCGTGGTGGCTGCCTATCGCGCCGGCGGGCTCTTGGAGCGTTTGCTGACCGGTCTTACGCTTTCGGGCTATTCGATGCCTGTGTTCTGGCTCGGACAGTTGATGCTGCTCGTGTTCGCCGTCGGCCTAGGATGGTTTCCCATCCAGGGCATGGTCTCGCTGCGCACAACGTCCGTGGGATTCGACCGCGTCATCGACGTGGCTCATCATCTCGCCTTGCCGGCGCTCACCTACAGCGTGTACCAGCTCACCCTCATCTACCGTCTCACGCGGGTCAAGATGCGCGAAACGTTGAGTCGGGAGTTCGTGAAGTCCGCGCGTGCGCGCGGGCTGTCCGAGCTCAGGGTCGTCTTCCGCCATGCGTTTCCTAATGCGATGCTTCCGGTGGTAACGGTTATGGGCTTGCATGTCGGCCACATGCTGGCCGGGTCCGTCCTTACCGAGACGGTGTTTGCCTGGCCCGGCCTGGGCCGGTTGATGTACGAAGCGATCGGCGCGCGGGATTTTCCGCTGCTGCTCGGCCTGTTCACGTGTATCTCGGTAGCGGTCATCGTGGCGAACGTTGTCACGGACGTCATCTACGCGTTCATCGATCCGCGGGTCGTGTACTCATGACAGCGCGGACCGCCACGAGGGCTGGACTTCCGATCTATTCGGGGTTGCTTCTTCTGGGGATCGTGCTCTTTGCGTCCATGGGCGGCGCCCTCCGGCCTTTCGACGCCGAGCGGGTTGCCGTCGGACCCGCACTTGCCGCGCCGGACTCGGTCCATCTCATGGGCACTGATGAGCTCGGCCGTGACGTCTTCAATCGCGTGCTCTCCGGGACGCGGGTGTCGCTTTTCGTCGGCATCACGGCCGCGCTCGCGGCCGCGCTTGTCGGTATCGCCGTTGGCGCCACCGCCGGCTTTCTCGGCGGCTTTACCGATGACGTTCTCATGCGGGTCACCGAAGTGTTTCAGGTGATCCCCAGGTTCTTTCTCGCGATGATGCTCGTGGCGTTTTTCGGCCCGTCGCTCGGGAACGTTGTGGTCGCGATCGGGCTATTGAGCTGGCCACAACTCGCCCGCGTCGTGCGGGCCGAGTTCCTCTCGCTGAAATCTCGGGACTATATCGAGGCTGCCCGCGCAGCTGGAGCCGGGAATCTGAACTTGATGTTCGCCAAGATCCTCCCCAACGCCCTCGGGCCCACGATGGCGAGCGGCACACTCCTCGTGGCGCAGGCGATTCTCATCGAGGCCGGTCTGAGCTATCTGGGCCTTGGCGATCCCTCCCGGGTGAGTCTCGGTCTCATGCTGCAACAGGCCCAGCCCATCATGCGCAGCGCGTGGTGGGCCACCGCGTTTCCCGGCCTTGCCATCTTCGCCACAGCCATCACGATCAACTTGATGGGCGAGGGATTGACAGAAAGATGGCAGCCGCATACACGCTAGCGGGCCCCCTCCCGCCACGAGGTTGGTGCCTCCGCTACCCTGGCTCTACAATAGGGTGATGGGTGAGACCGACAAAAAGCGGCAAGGCGAAGTTCTCGAAAAGACGCGCCAGAAAACCGACAAGCCGAAGCTCTATAAGGTTCTCATCCACAATGACGATTACACAGCGATGGACTTCGTTGTGGATATCCTGGAGATGATTTTCAACAAATCACCCGCTGAAGCCTATCGAGTGATGATGCACGTCCACACGGGAGGCGTCGGTGTCGCGGGCGTCTACCCTTATGATGTCGCGGAGACCAAGGTCGCCATGACTCAGGACACCGCGAATGACGCGGGGCATCCTCTCCGCTGCAGCATGGAGCCGGAATAAACAACTATGTTTAGCGCGAATCTTGAAATGGTCTTGAATGTTGCCTATCGCGAGGCGGAGTCGCGCCGACATGCGCATCTCACGCTCGAGCACTTGCTCTTCGCGATTGCCCACGAGCCCAAAGGCGAAGAGGTTCTTCTTGCTTGCGGGGTGGATATCAACAAGCTCCGGGATGACTTGAAGGAATATCTCGAGACGGCGGTAGAGCTCATGCCGAAAGACTCGGATCAAGAGCCTATCCAAACGCTCGCGTTCCAGCGCGTTTTGCAGAAAACCGTCCTCCACGTGCAGAGCTCGGGGAAGACGGAGGCGGATATTGGCGACGCGCTCGCGGCAACATTGCAGGAGCGCCGCTCGCAGGCCGCGAAGCTTCTCGAAGCGCAGGGTGTGAGCCGGCTCGACATTCTCAACTACATCTCGCACGGGATCTCGAAGGTTCCGTTCATGCCGAACGACGGTCCCGCCCATGCGGGTGAAGGGGACGAAGATGCGCCGACGGGGCTCGGCGATCCGCTCGCCGCTTTCACCACGAACTTGACGGAGCGCGCCCGGCGTGACCTCCTCGACCCGCTGATCGGTAGGAAAAGCGAGATCCGCCGCGCACTTCAAGTGCTCGGTCGGCGCCGCAAGAACAATCCCGTCTTCGTGGGCGATGCCGGGGTTGGCAAGACGGCGATCGTCGAAGGGCTCGCTCAGCGCCTTCTCGCCGAGGACGTCCCCGAGATATTGAAAGGCGCCGAGATTTTTTCGCTCGACTCTGGCGCGCTCCTTGCGGGCACGCGTTATCGTGGTGACTTCGAAGAGCGGTTCAAAGCCATCATCGCGGCGCTCGAGCAGCGCGACAACCCGATCCTCTTCATCGACGAGCTTCACACGATGGTGGGCGCGGGAGCGACCACCGGCGGCACGATGGATCTTGCCAATCTCATCAAACCTATCTTGACCGAAGGCCGCGTACGTCTCATCGGCTCGACGACCTTCGAAGAGTTCAAGCATCTCGAGAAGGACCGCGCGCTGCACCGCCGTCTTCAGAAGATCGTCGTCGACGAGCCATCCTTCGAAGACGCGGTGAAGATTCTAGAGGGGCTTCGCTCCCGCTACGAAGACCATCACAAAGTAACCTTCACCCCAGGGTCCCTCGAGACCGCGGTGAAGCTCGCGCAGCGGCACCTTCGGGAGTACAAGCTTCCGGATAGCGCTGTCGATATCATTGACGAGGCGGGCTCGATGCTGCGCCTTGACGCGAAAACGGGCGATGTTCCCAAGGTCGACATCCCCGAGATCGAGAAGATCATTGCGCGCGTCGCGCGTATCCCTGAGAAGCAAGCGACGGCGTCGGACAAGGAGCGGCTACGCACGCTCGAAGATTCGCTCAAGCGCGTTGTTTTCGGACAAGAAGCCGCGGTCGGAGTCGTTGCGCAAGCAATTCGCCGGGCGCGCGCGGGGCTCGGACTCCCGGACCACCCTGCGGGGTCTTTTCTTTTTACCGGACCGACCGGCGTTGGCAAGACGGAGCTTGCGCGACAGCTCGCGCGTCATCTCGGAAACGAGTTCTTCCGCTTCGACATGAGCGAGTACATGGAAAAGCACGCGGTGGCGCGTCTCATTGGGGCGCCTCCAGGCTATGTCGGGTTCGAGCAGGGAGGCCTGCTCGTCGACGCGGTTCGCCAGCATCCTTATTGCGTCGTGCTTCTCGATGAGATCGAGAAAGCGCACATGGATCTCTACAACATCCTGCTCCAGGTCATGGATCACGCGACGCTCACCGACAATACCGGGCGCAAAGCGGATTTTCGTCAGGCGATCCTCATCATGACCTCGAATGCGGGTTCTCGCGAGATGAGCCAGGCGGGTGTCGGCTTCGGAAGCAACACATCGAAGGAGGCGCCCGCGCGCGCCAAGAAAGCCATCGAGCGGGTGTTCAGTCCGGAGTTTCGCAACCGCCTCGATGCCGTCGTGACCTTCGAGTCTCTCAGCGAGGACGTCATGGAGACGATTGTCGAGAAATTCATCCTCGAGCTCGAAGCCCAGTTGCGAGAGCGTCGGGTCGCGCTCACGCTGCAACCGGAGGCGCGGGTCTATCTTGCCAAGAAGGGCTACGACCCTGTCTACGGCGCGCGGCATCTCGCCCGGACCATCCAGTCGGAGGTTCGCGATCCGCTGACGGACGAGATTCTTTTTGGTGAGCTCGAGCATGGAGGTACGGTCACGATTGGCTTGGACGGTGAAAAGCTGACCTTCAGTGTCGACGCGACGGCGCCAGCAGCGCCCGCTTCAGAGAAGCCCTCGCCTGCAGACGCCTCATAAGGGCCCGGGTCGCGCATGACCGTCTACCGGCTGGGGCGCGACATCGTTTTCCCTCCGGTCGAGGAAGCGGAGGACGGCCTTCTCGCGGTCGGGGGCGATCTCAGTCCGGCGCGGCTTTTGCGCGCCTACTCCGAAGGCATTTTTCCGTGGTACTCGGAGGGAGAGCCGATCCTCTGGCACTCTCCAGATCCGAGATTTGTCCTCACTAGTGACCAGTTCCGGATGCCTCGAAGTCTCCGGCGCACCGTGAAGAGCGGTCGGTTCGAGCTCACGATGGACGAAGCTTTCCCTCGAGTGATGGAGGGCTGCGCCACCGTTCCGCGAGCCGGACAAGGCGGCACGTGGATCACGGAGGACATGAAAGACGCCTATGGTGAGCTCCACCGGCTCGGCTTCGCGCACTCCGTCGAAGTGTGGAGTAAAGAGAAGGAGCTCGTGGGAGGACTCTACGGCGTTTCGATTGGCGCCGCCTATTTCGGAGAGTCGATGTTCGCGAGTGCGAGCGATGCATCCAAGGTCGGTTTCGCCGGCTTGGTCGAGCAGCTCGATGCTTGGGGCCTCACGCTTATCGACTGCCAAATCTACACCGACCACTTGGCGCGCTTCGGTGCGACAGCATGGCCGCGCCCGGCATATCTCGAGGCGCTACACGAAGCCGTCCGGCAACCAACACGCCAGTGCCGGTGGCAATTCGATTAGGTGGACTGGTAAAGTTCCTTGGAGCCTTTAGGGCTCTGGGCCCTGCGACTACGCCGCGTGGCGTGGTGCGAGTGGGCGGGTTTCTACGGAACCTACTCAAGCCCGGTCGTAGAATAGGCCCGTCGGAGCTCGAAAATCTTTCGACTCTCTAGCGTTCCGCGGGCCGTAGCCCGTCAGGTGGCGACGTCACTCAATTGCCTCCTAGCTGAGCCGCAACATTGCAGCTCTACTAAGTGGTATAAAACTTTGTCCCGTCATTGTCAACGGATTTTTTAGAGCTTTGACGACGGCCATCGCCGCGATAGGTTTACGGTGTGAAGACACAAACTCTGACTAGGTCCGTCTTCACGTCTTCTTGATGCAGTGCGCCAGTCTCATCGCGAAGATCCAAGCGAAGATAAAGCTCGCGAGGCTAATTTTCGAGGTCCCGGTAATGCTCCGGCTCGAAGCGTGGTGTGCACACGCAGTAAAACACGAGATCGTGGTCAGCAATGTTGGTGATGCGTTGCGAGCGGCCCATCGGTATGACGACGATATCTCCCGGCCCGACATCGGCCGGGTCTAGCCCTTCGACTTCCATGCGGCCGCGGCCTTCAATAATGACGTAGCGCTCGTCGACCGAGAGCACGTGGAGCGCGGTCGTGACACCCGGTTCGACCCTCGCCCGGGCAATGCCGACCTCGGGATCCCGCGGGTCGTTCCCCGTCTCGAGAATGTGGCAGCGCTCTGCGGTGACGCGCTCGTCCGCTTCGACCGCTCTCACGATGTAAGGCTCCATGCAGCGGAGTCTAACATCGCGTGGTAGGATCTGCCCTGGAGTCAGCCATGATTGCGCGCGTTGTTGCCGGGCTTTTAATCGGCATGCTGTGTGTCCTCTCGCCCTCTGCCGCACAGGAGAACGAGATCGAGGCCCAGCTCGTCTGGACGTGCCCCGTGCACCGCGACGTCACCGAAAGCGAGGCCGGGAATTGCGAGTTTTGCGAGGGTGAGCTAATCCAGACGCTCGTGCAGCAAGCTTGGAGCTGTCCCATCCACTCCGTGATCTCCGAGCGCGCCCCTGGGAAATGCCCGATTTGTGCCCGGGACCTCTTCTTGATCACCGAGGAAGTCACGTTCGCCTGCCCGATGCATCCCGAGGTGAGCGCGATCGCGTCTGGAAGCTGTCCCATTTGTAACATGGCGCTCGAACCTTCGACCTCGTCGAGGCCGCATCAGAACCACAACCCGCAACATGGCGGGATGTTCTTCATGGCCCCGGATAATTGGCACCATCTCGAAGGCACTTACCCCGAGGAGGGCGTTTTTCGCGTCTATCTGTATAACAATTTCTCTGAGCCCTTGAACGTGAAAGCGTTCAAAGGCCGCGCCGTGCTCAAAGAAGTCTTTGATAAAGACACGAAGCGAACGCGCGAGTTGCTCGCCTATCCTCTTTTAGCTACTTCGGACGGCACCTATCTCGAAGCTCATATCGGTAGCTCGGATTTGCCGCGCGAGGTCACGGCCAAGGTTCGGTTCGAGAGAAACGGTGATTTCGACCGGTTCGACTTCATCTTTGCCGATATCTCGGTGGACGCCGAGATCATAGCACCCACGGCGACCGTGCTCGGCGAGCTCGTCATTCCAGAAAGTCCCGCAGGAATCGCTACGGCGATCGCCGAGCGCAATGTGAGGGTACGCGAGCTCGTGACGGCGGGTAATTTCGCGCAAATCTATTTAGCGGCGCTCGACGCGAAAAATCTTGCGGTTGCGCTCGAACGCCATGTTGAAGAGGCACCCGCCGAGCGCCGGGCGTCGCTAAACTGGGCGCTTCGCCAGCTCGTCCGTTCGGCTTGGCTCCTCGACGACTACGGCGATCTGGGGAACAAAGAAAAAGTCTATATGGCCTATGACTTGTTCGACGAAGCGGTGGAAGCCATTCGGAGCGTCTACGAATGAAGCTGCTGGGCCGGGCGGCCTTCATCCCCTTGATTGTTGTCGCGCTCGGTTTCGCCGTGCCTGTTTGGGCGCACAAGCCGACCGTGACGACGTTCACTTACAACAAGGACATTCACCCCATCTTCGACGCGAAGTGCGGCTCGTGCCATCGCTCGGGCGGCGTGGCACCGATGTCGCTTCTGACCTACCGGGAGGCGTTCCCGTGGGCGGTCTCGATCAAGAACGAAGTGCTGAACCTCGCCATGCCGCCTTGGTTCGTCGACGAGCGCGTCGGGGCTTTCAAACATCGCGGCGCCCTCTCCGCGAAAGAGATGGACACGATCGTAGATTGGTGTCTCGGCGGGAGCCCGGAAGGGGATCCCGCTACGAGCCCGCCGAGCCCGTTGAGTGACGATGCGGATTCATGGCCGCTTGGGAGCCCCGATCTGGAGCTCGCTATGCCGTTTGCCTTCGAGCTCGATGCGGATAGCTCGGAGGCCGTCGAAGAGCTCGTCCTCGCGACGGGGCTCGGCGCGGATCGCACGTTGCGTGCGATCGATTTCAAGCCCGGAAGTGCGAACATCGTCCGTTCGGCGACGATGACGCTCGGTGATGGCTCGGAGCCGCTTGCGACATGGGTCCCGGGGCAAGCGCCGCAGGTGTTTCCGAGCGGCATCGGGTGGCGCGTTCCCGCGGGTGCCGAGATCCGACTGCGGCTGCACTACAAGAAGACGTGGCTCGATGAGGGTTCGGCAGTCACCGATCAGAGCACGCTAGCGCTTTATTTTCACGAGAGCGATGCGGTAAAGCTCGTTACAACGCTTTCCGTGAAGGTGGGCTCGCCCCACACGATGGGGAAGGACGCTGAGCTCGTCGCCCTCGTGCCCGAGCTCGAGACGCCTGTTGATGCGTTCAGCGCGGATCTCGTTCTGCCGGACGGCTCGCGCGAAGCGCTCATCCGCTTGTATCAACCTAGCCCGGACTGGCCGCGCAAATATTGGCTCGCCGAGCCCGTACGACTCCCGTCGGGTAGCCGCGTCGAAGTCAGGGTTACGGCTTCGGAGCCGGCCACCCCAGCGATGCTACTCGACATCGTTTCGCGATAACTCCACAAAAAAAAGGAACCGAACCGGCTCGTGGCTGCATCGAGCACATTGTCCGGCCGAGTGCGAAGGCTTTTGTGCTCGACCCGGCGCTTCTTGGACCCATCGCGACTGAGGGAGCGTCGACCCGCGATCGCTTTTCGAGCGCGTACCTCGTCACTGTCGCCGCCCGCCTGATCCGCGACGTCGCGGTCCTTCGACATCGAGCCGCCCGGGCGCGTAAGAAACTCTTGACCCGAACCCTCGAGACTGAAATTCGTTTCGAGAGCCCCGAGGATTTCGAGGCGTTTACTGAGGAGATGAGGAGCTCGAGCAGGAAATAGAGCGCCTCATCCGAAAACACGGAGCTTCTAAAGGAGTCCGAGGCCGGCGATTCCGCCTCGTGCTCGGAGCTTACCCAGCACGCAAGGAGGCGACATGAGCAAGACACGGGGAAGGGCGCAACGTATCGAGATTCGAGCTCCCATCGAAGACGTTTGGAAGGCCATCACCGAGGCCGATGAGATCATCCGCTGGTATGCGCCCGAGGCGGAGGTCTCGCTGTCGGAAGGAGGCCGCTACTGGGTGTCATGGGGCGAAGGTACGGCTGGCACCTCCCGCATCGAGAGCTTCGAGAGGAACCGCCATTTGCGGCTCGTGCACGAAGGGGAAGGACCTGCGCAGCTCGACGAGCCGATGGTCGAGGAATATTTTCTCGAGTCCGATGGCGAGATCACGGTGCTGCGCCTCGTTCAGTCAGGCATCCCGGCAACGCCCGATTGGGACGATTTCTACGAAGATACCGGTCGCGGCGGGAAGATTTTTCTTGCCGGGCTCCGGCACTACGTGGAGCGACATTTCGGCCAACCGTGCGAGAACATGGATCATGAGGGGAAGATTCCGAGATCGAAAGCGGAATCGGCGATCCACGTCATCCATCCGACGTAGATCAGCAACATGATGCTTGCTTTGCCCAGGCCCGCCTTTTTCCCCATGAGCAGCAAGGAGATGACAGCGACCGTCACCCCAAGGAGCACGATGCGCAGAATCTGGACTTGCGCTGCCGAGGTTCCCGCTACCACCGAGAGCGTCACGTCTCCGAATATGAGCGAGTAAACGAGAAGCGGCAGTCCGAGTGAGACCGCGATGTCGAAGATATTCGAGCCGAGGGCGTTTGAAATAGCGTCGTCATAATTGCCGTGGCGCGCATCCTTCACCGAAAGCACGGTGTCGGGCACGCTCGTCGCGGCGGCCGCGAGCACGACGGCGGTGAAGTAGGTCGGGATGTCGAGCGCTTCGGCGACTCTGATGACGGATTCCGCGAGTAACAGACACGCAACGCCGAGGACGAAGACGGCGCCGGCGAGGACCGTCCACGCCGAGCGGGAGGTGAAGCGTCGGCCATTGAAGAGCAGCGTGTTGAAGTCTAAGGTCAGGAGCGCTTTGAGCTTCGAGCTCGAGGCGCCACCCTCTTCGTTGTCCTCGTCCTCTTCCTCGTTGTCCTCGTCCTTTCTTTCGACACTAAACTTTCGGTTGTGGTAGAAGAGATGGCCGCAATAACCCACATAGCTCGAGAGGAGCAACGCGCCCGCGACCCAGGTCAACGTTGTATTGCCAAGAAAGAAGATGAGCATCAACTCGCCGATGACGAGCCAGATGCCGTCTCGGAGAACGGAGCGCGAGTCGACCACGATGTGGGTCACTTTGGTCTCGACCCCGTTTATCTTCGTGCCCCAAATCACCACGACGAAGATACAAACGGCGGGGATGATGAGCCCGTTGAAGACCGCCGAGCCTGCGGCGGTCGCGACACCCGCCGAGAAGCCGTCAACGTCCTCGTAGACAAACAAGAATACGGCGGTCGTGAGCAGCTCCGGCATCGAGGAGCCGGCGGCGTTAATCGTGGCGCCTTTGATTCCGGGCGCGAGGTTGCGCCCGAGATAGTTCGAGGCGGATTCGAACGTGTTGCTGGCATACATGATCACGATGCTCGCGACCGTGATGAAACCGAGCGAAGTGAGTAGTAGTTCGATGTGCATCGGGGGATTGAGGGCGGTCTAACGGTCGTCTTCCGCGACGACGACGAGGCTGTCTTGCTTTGTGAGCGTTATCTCCGAGTCCTTGAGAGGTATCAGCTTAATACCATAGTTTGCGTCCGCATCGCTTTCGAGTGCACTGAGCTTGTATCCGATACAAATCTCCCCGTCTCTTTTTTGTGCTACTTGCATCAAGTCGCCGAAGCGGCACGTGACCGGAAGCTTGTCGAAATAGAGCCAAGCCGGCTTGACGTAGATCTCGGACCCGTCTTCTTGGAAGAGATTGTCATAGACATGCTGGATGTCTCTCTCCTCGCTGATCTGGGCGAAGATCATCGACACCATCCGGTCCGAGATAATGAAATCGTTGACGCCCGCATGGGAGACGAGCTCTTGATTGAGGGACTCGAGTACTTCGGTGATGAGCTTCGTTTCGACGGTCTTGCCTGCCTCCGTGAGTGCCTTTTGCAGTTTCCTCAGATGCAGCAGCACGACGATCGTCTCCGAGTCGATCCGCTCGGGCTCACTGTCCATGGAAGGTTTCTGGGGGAGGATGATGACGTTGTTGTAAAGAAACGGGGACATCGACGCGAGCTCGTCGCAGATGAGAGGGTCTTTGTCGATGAGACGGACCGTCGCGGTGCTCTCCGCGTCGAGATTCCGGATGGTCTCCATCAATTGCGGCGGCGGATCTTTGACCATGACGTCGATTTGCGAGCCATCGAGAACGTAATCGGCATATTCGCGGATGATGATAGGTGCTTTGTAGCTCCATCCGAGTATGAGCTGGCGCTCGAACTTCAAGCGAATGCGCTTGTCGGGAATCGTGCCTGTGCTCGGGGTCATGACGGGCTGCGGCAGAAACTCGATAGTCGAGTCGTCTTCGGCGACGATGAGGATCTCTTCCTCTGCCGTCATCTTCCGGTCGGGCGCAGGCCGGATTTCTATCTCGCCATCCGGAGCTCGAATGCCGATGGGTACGCCGTCGGGAAAGTGAAACTGGAGTCGGTCGAAGCGAAGGCCGGCCCATGCCGGGTTGTTGTGGAAATACATCTCGCAGCCTTCAAAGCTCAGAAGCTCCGAATAAACGACCGAGAGGCCGCTCGTACGAGACGTCTGAACCATGATCTTCGCGAGGATTTCCTCGGCGTCGATGACTGACACCATCTCGGGAGCGATGTCCTTGACCACTTGCCGATTCCGGTCGGTAAAGATTTCCGCGACGATCGAAAAATCCGCGCCTTCCTCGAGTCGTGACTCGATGGCGAGAACGGTCTTGACCACTTTGGCGTCGCTCGAGAGCTTGTTCTCGAGACTCGCGGCCGGGTTGCAGTGCGCGAGCACGATGGCGGACTTCGCCTCCCTGGCGCTAACGCGGTCGAGCGCTTGGACAGAGGCGGGGGCCCCGCTGCGCGTAACGATGCGCGTGTTCCTCCGGTCGGTGAAGTGGCTCCGGAGATACTCGTCTATCTCCTCTTTGTCTTTTTCGGCGAGGATGACGACGACCGGATTGGATTCGCTCTCGTTCGCCTCGACGAGCTCACGGAGGATCTCGACCACGCGCGGGCTCCAGCCGAGGATCAAGGAGTGACCCGACTCGAGAACTTGGCTATGGCCTTTCTTCAGATGCGCGATCGCCTGGTCGAGCGCGGTGGTGAGAAAGGCGATGAAAGCGGAGAAGATGACGACGCCCGTGATGCCGGCGACGACGGCCGCGGTCTTGAAA
The DNA here is from genome assembly GCA_004356105.1 of Acidobacteriota bacterium. GTDB lineage: Bacteria > Acidobacteriota > Vicinamibacteria > Marinacidobacterales > SMYC01 > SMYC01. The sequence continues at coordinate 29,294 of SMYC01000280.1, forward strand.
ATCGTCGGCGTGTCGTTGTCCTGGACCATGTTCCCGGGGTCGGTGAGCTGGAGAAAGATGACCCAGAGCTGGTCGGAGAAGTTGTGCTCTGTGTCGGGGGCAAACTGATGGAACAGCCATCGCATGGCGCCGATCAGGGCGATCGAGCCGAAAAAAGCGACGATGAGGGACAGGAAGAGCGGACCGCTGCCTCGCGCGAGGAAGCTGTCGATGCGATAGCGCCAACGCTGTCGGAACGTGATTGCGTTTGTTGCCATAGACCCGTCGCCCCTAAGAAAGAGCGGCCTTGGAATTTCAGGAAGTTGGACTGGATGGTTCGAGAACTATGGCTCTAGTTTAGCAATTGGGGCGCGGACTGCCACCGGCTGGAGTCGGGTCAGGGGGCCATCACGCCGGCCCAGACGAGCCCGTAGAGCACCAGCGCCGCGTAAACGCCGCTGACGATGTCGTCGAGGATGATCCCCCAGGAGCCGTGCATGTCGCGGTCGATCTGCTTGGCGGGAGGTATCTTGATGATGTCGAAGATGCGGAAGAGGAAAAAGCCGACAAGGGCGACCTGCCAGAGCTCGCCTCCGCGGAAGAGGATGGGGACGACTAGATAGCCGGCTACTTCGTCGAGGACGAAGTTCCCCGGGTCTTCGTTCTTCCAGTACTCGACGGCCCAGGGGGTTAGCAGGTGGTTCGCGAGCGCTACGAGTGCTAGGCCGATAACGAGCAGTGGGAGGTGCCAGGAGGCGGGAAGCCAGAGGACGATGGCGACGTGGTAGGCGACGCCGACGAGCGCGCCGAAGCTGCCGGGAGCTATGGGAGAGAGGCCGAGGCCGAAGGACGTACCGATGGCTAGGTAGATGAACTGTCGGAATTTGGACATGAACGCCGAACTTTATCGACTCTGCGCGCTCACGTCTAGTCTTGTTGGAAGGCCCTTTCCGTATGATAATCTCGGGCCTACGATGATTGGCCGGACTCTCAACCACTATCGTATCGTCGAGAAGCTTGGAAGCGGCGGTATGGGGGAAGTTTTTGCTGCGGAGGATACGAAGCTCGGGCGGAAAGTTGCTTTGAAGGTGCTGCCGCTGGAGATGGCGTTACCTGAGCGGCGGGAGCGGTTCGAGAGGGAAGCGAAGTCGGTGGCGGCTTTTAACCATCCGAACATCGTGCAGGTGTTTTCGGTCGAGGAGGCGGACGGGATTCACTTTATTGTGATGGAGCTCGTGCGGGGGAGGACGCTTGCGGAGGTTATCTCGCGGCAGGGGATGGCTTTGAGCAAGTTTTTCGAGGTGGCGATTCCGCTGGCGGATGCGGTGGCGGCGGCGCATGGGGCGGATATTACGCATCGGGATTTGAAGCCGGATAATGTGATGCTCGGCGATGACGGGCGGATCAAAGTGCTTGATTTCGGGCTGGCTAAGCCGGGGCCGGGGTTTGTGGATGTCGGCAGCCAGGTTCCGACGGAGGCGAAGACTCGGGAAGGGGCTATTGTTGGGACGCTTGCTTATATGTCTCCGGAGCAGGCGGAAGGGAAGACGGTTGACGCGCGGTCGGATTTTTTCGCTCGGGATTATTTTTTATGAGATGTTGTCGGGGCGGCGGCCGTTTGTCGGGGATACGGCGGGGGCGCTTTTGGCTTCGGTTATTAGGGATACGCCGCGGGCGCTCGGGGAGGTGGTTCCTTCGATTCCGAGGGAGCTTGGGCGTATCGTTGATAGGCGGTGCCTTGCGAAAGATCAAGAGCGCCGGTATCAATCGGCTATTGATCTTCGTAATCATCTTGAGGAGGTTAGGGACGATGTGGCCTCGGGGGAGGTGTTTGAGGGGGCTGCGGTGCCGGCCAAGGTGTCGCGCGCGGGGTGGTGGGTTGCGGCTGCTGTGGCGGCGGTTAGCGCCGGGTTCTTTGTCGTCGCGCGTGATGACGTTTCCGAGCAGAGCGTCATTCGCCTGGCGAATCCGGTTCAGTTGACGTCCGGCCTCGGGGTCGAGGATTACCCGACGTGGTCGCCGGATGGTCGCACGATCGCCTATGCGGCGAGTACGTCCGGTGACCTCACTACCGGCAATACGGATATCTGGGTTACGCAGCTGGCAGGTGGGTCGCCGGCGAACCGCACGCCCGATCACGTCGGGCGAGACTTGTTTCCAAGCTGGTCGCCTGACGGAAGCCGTATTGCCTTCTGGTCGGACCGCAACGGCGGTGGCTATTTCATCATGTCCGCCGTCGGCGGCCCGGCGCAGCGCGTTGTGCCCGCACCCTTGCAAAGTGGGCCGCCGGCATGGTCTCCTGATGGCGCCGAGCTGTCCTGCATCGTGCGCAATCTGGAGGTTACGTTTCTCGATGCGGTCTTGTTGAGCACTCGTGAAGTCAAGCGGACGTTGTTGATGGAGAGCAACGTTACCGCGATGGATTCGGCCTGGTCGCCCGATGGCAAGTTTCTCGCGTACGTGGCCGGAAATCGGGGGCATGACGTCACCACGCTACGCGTGTTCCGTTTCGCTGACGAACAGAATATCGACCTGACCGATGGCCGAACGAAAGTCTGGAGTCCGGTCTGGGCAGACGCAAGTCGTGGACTGTTCTATTTGTCGAATCGCGAGGGAAGCATGGATCTTTGGTACCAGCCCCTGACTGCGGACGGGACGCCGGTCGGTGAGCCGGCGCCGATCACCGCTGGCATCGGGATGCAGCGCGCCACTTTCTCTCCCGGCGGTTCTAAGCTGGCCTATTCCCGCGGTCGCCGCGTCGCGAATCTCTGGCGCGTACCGATTCTCGCCGATCGCCTCGCGACCTGGAGCGACGCGGAGCAACTGACGCATGACGAAGCTCTTGTCGAATTCGTTGACGTGTCCCCGGACGGGACCACACTGGTCGTCAACTCCGACCGGGCTGGCAATCTGGACCTATGGCTTCTGCCGACGAGCGGGGGAGCGATGACGCTACTCACGACGGATCCCCATCCTGATTCCGCGCCAACGTGGTCGCCCGCGGGTGATGAAATCGTTTTCTATTCGTTCCGGACGGGCCAGCGTGAGATATGGGTCAAGCCTAGCGACGGCGGGCCGGCTAAACAGCTGACCGATGGCGGGGGAACGGGTGTTCAGTCATGGCTGCCCAGCTGGTCGCCCGATGGTCTGGAGATCGCGTATACGCAGATGGGAACGGGCAGAGGCACCTACGTTCTCACGAGAGACAGCGGTGAGATTCGCCAAATCGCGCCCACCGGAATACGTGGCCGCTGGTCCCCTACCAGCGACTGGATCGCGGATGGCAGCTCTCGGCTGTTCTCAGCGAGCGGTGGCGGCGAACGAAAGATAACTGAGCGCAGCGACGGCGGAACGCCAGCCTGGGCGCACGATGGTAAACGGTTCTATCTCGTCGCAGGTGATCGGAAAGATCTATGGTCGATTTCGATCGACAATGGCGGGGAAAGACGACTCACTGAGCTCAACCGGCGGGGCGGCAACCTCGAGTACCAGGCCACGGCAACCGATGACAAGTACGTCTACTTCTCGTGGCAGGAAGACACCGGCGACATCTGGGTTACTGACGTCGTGCGTGAAGGCGGTAAAGGCGAGCGTGAGGACTAGTCACTTATCAGTGAATTTCGTCTTATCGATATCCTTACCGTGCGAGAGCTTGAGACCTAGGCTTACGAGCGCGATCCCGCCGCCGAGATAGATGAGGTCGACGGGTTTCTCGAACTTCAAATCGATGGTGACTTTGAGAAACATGATGGTAAGGATCATTAGCACGACCTTACCGAGAACGCTCTTGAGCTCTTCGAGCGAGCCGAAGACGAGCCAGTCCGGGCGGATGTCGGTTTGCTCGAGCGCCGGATCGATGCGCGAGACGAACAGATCGTAGGACCCGAGCCCGAAGATCAAGAGCACGACTCCGACAAGAAAATCGTCGACCACTGTAATGACGCTGATGATGAACTCGTTATAGGTCAAGAGCCCGTTACCTGCCTCGTCGGCGAGGTGACCGTGGTTATTCCAGAGCGTGGTCGCGAACTCGCCGACGAGGGCCGTCGTTTCGATGGCACCGAGCGCGAAGACGATACTCGATGCCATCAGGAGCCCGATCACTCCCGGAACGATCACGAGGCGGAAATGCCAGAGAAAGCTTTCGAACTTGCGCTCGATGGTGCGACTCAAACGGCTACGGTTCGAGTGTTGGGGCTCGTCGCTCATAGACCTCTAACTCTAACGGATGGTTTGGATGTGGCTAGAATTTTATTGTAACGGGTGGATAGGCCTAGGCGCAATCCGTCGGCGTCAGGCCTGCCACACTTCGGCCGCCACGCGGAGGTAATTCTCGCCGAGAATTTTGCCGATGTCCTCGTCCGAGTAGCCGCGCGCGCCGAGGCGGTCGATCAGATTCACGACTTGGG
>SMYC01000281.1 GCA_004356105.1 Acidobacteriota bacterium
CTGGGCATCGCGAAATTATACACATTTGTTGAATCGTGCCCTGTCGCTTGCTACACTCCGCGCCTCTAAACATGGCAGCCGCTCACACTTTGGAAGACGTGCGTTCCTATTGGAACGAGTATGTCAACGACATCGAGATCACCAAACATCCGGTCGGCTCTCCGGAATTTTTTGAAGCCCTCGAAAAGTATCGCTACGACAAAATCGACTACTTGCTCGACTATGTCGACTTTCCGCAATACAAAAACAAGAAAATTCTCGAGATCGGCTGCGGCATCGGGAACGACTTGATGCAGTTTGCCCGCGTGGGAGCCGATGTCTCGGCTCGGGACCTCACCGAGAACGCGGTCAAGCTCGCCGCGGCGAACCTGGCACGCGAGGGCTATGAAGGTGACATCCAGCAAGGCAATGCGGAAGCACTCGACTTTCCCGACGACACCTTCGACGTCGTTTATTCACACGGGGTCCTGCACCATACAGTCGATACAGAGAAGTCGATTGGTGAACTTCGCCGCGTATTGAAGCCGGGCGGCGAAGCCATCATCATGCTCTACAACCGGATCTCGTGGCTCGCCTTTGTCGCTTGGATCTCGGGAACGAATATCGAGCACGCGGAGAAAGACGCGCCCATCATCCGAAAATATTCGACCAAGGAATGCCGCGAGCTCTTCCGCGCATTCTCGAATGTACGCATCCACGTCGACCGCTTCCCCAAGCGCACGCTCAAGTTCGACAACCTTGCCGGCAAGCTCAACAACTACGTGCTCGTCCCGTTCTTCGACATCCTTCCCGATGCCATCCGCCGACCCTTCGGATGGCACATCATGATCCGAGCGAACAAGTAGAGCGGTGTCCGTCGCGCGCCGCTGGTTCACCGGCCACGAAGCCTGGCTGGTGGGCGCCGCTCTGGGCTATTTGGCGAGCTCGCTCGCGGCGAGCGTCCTCTTTCGATTCGAGCTCGCAACGCCTTCCGCCGTCATCGCGATATCCGTCGTCGTCTTGGCACTCGCGCTCCGATTAACGGGCGTGGGCCGCATCGAGGCGTCAGAGCTCCCTTGGCTCGCGGCGACGTGGCTCGTGGTGATGCTCATCGTGGTCGTGCCATTCTCGAGGATCGGCGCTTCGGTAGCCGACGGCGTCGCCTATCGCGCCTATTTCAGCGCCGATTTGATGACGCACCTCTCGGTCGTCGCCGAGCTCCAGAAAGGCTCGTTCCCACTACAAAACCCGTTCTACGCGGGCGACGGGCTCGGCTATTACTGGCTCTTCTTCACCCTCCCGGCAGCGCTCGGCGTTTGGCTCGGCAATCAAACCGCGCTGCTCGCAACCTACTTCGCGGGCGGCTTGCTCTTCGCCGGGCTGCTCTACGCGGCCGCGCGCCGGTTCGACCTCGCGCCTGCGCGCGCGTTCCTCGCGGCGAGCGTCATGATGGGTGCGGTGAGCTATGAAGGCCTTCTCGCCCTTCTGCGAAGCGAGTCGTGGATGAACATCAACGTGGACGCTTTCTCGCGCTGGGTGCTCGAGCTCATCTCGCTCGATGGGCTGCACCGTGGGCTCCTCTATACGCCGCAGCATCTTTTCAGCTACAGCCTGCTGGTCATCTTGATTCTGCTCGTCCACAACGGCGAGCCGCGGCGAGTTTCGGCGGCGGCGTTTTGCGGCGTTCTTCTCGGCGGGATGGCAGGGACGAGCATCGTGACGGCGATGCTCGCGGGGCCGTGGCTCGTGCTCGTGCTCTGGCGGCGTCGGCACGAGGTCCCGTTCCTCGCGACAGCCTCGGCGGCGACGGCGACGTCGCTCGCGTTTCTCGCGTGGTACGTAGCCCTTGGCTTTTTTGGCGACGCGGGCGCGGCGCTCGCTCTGCGCACGCCGAAGCTTCTGGAGCTTCCCTCCATTTTGCTCATCGATTGCGGAGCGCTCTGCTTTCTCGCGTGGCGTCACGCGAAGCGGGAGACCGAGCTCGTCCTGCTCGCCGCGCTCGCGCTCGTCGCCGTGCTCTTTCTGGACCTGCGTGGCTACGAAGGTGTCTGGATGGCGTGGCGCGCGGGAAGCGTGCTGCTCGTCGCGTTGGGATTGGTGGCGGCGCGCGCTTTGTCGGGGCCGCTCAGCCTGATGCATGCCATCATCCTCGCTCCAGCGCTGCTCACGGTGTCGCTAGACGTATACAACGCCGCGGACGTGACGAACCGCAACCCGTCCCCGGGCGGGTTCCCGTGGACGACGGTCGTCTCGCGCGCCGAGTGGGAAGCGCTCGACTGGATCCGGCGAGAGACCCCACAAGGTGCGGTCGTGCAGTGGGACGTGCGGGCGCGCGAGCTCGGGGAATGGGCGCTCGTGCCCGCTCTCGGCGAGCGCCGCATGGCGGTCGGTTTTCCCATTTTTCTTCTCGACCTTCAGAAATACCGGCAGCGCGAACGACGCCACGCCCGCCCAATCTTCAACTCGGGTGACGCGGCGGAGGCCCACCGAAAAGCGCGCGAGCTCGGGATTGACTACCTTGTCATCGGCGCGGCCGAGCTCCGCGTCCGGGGAGAGAGGACGCGGCCTCTTTTCGAGGCCAGAGACCGCTTCCGCACCGTCTTCGAGAGCGACGGCGTGGCGGTTTTGGCGGTGCTCGCGCCTTGAACGTATACTGCTCGATCGGAAACGCATGCCAAAGAAAAACAATTACGACGAAAAGGATTTCGTCGTCGTTGGCGCGGGAGTCGCCGGTCTCAGCTTCGCCCATACCGTACTAGGGGAAAAGAGCAGTACGGTCATCGTCGAGCGGAACGACCACGTGGGAGGGCTCGCGCGCTCCTTCCATTACGGCGATTTCGTCTTCGACGTCGGGCCGAAACGCTTCCACACCGAAGACCAGGAAGTGCTCGATTTCCTTTTCTCGATTCTCGAAGAAGACTACATCGTTGTCGGGCGCTCGAGTGCGGTGCATCTATTCGGCCGCTATTTCCCGTGGCCGCTCGACCATCGCGCGCTCTTTAGACTGCCCTTCAAGGTCATGGCCTCCTCGGGCCTCGACCTTCTCCGCCGCCAAGAGCCGAAGGACGAGAACTCCTTCACCGAGTACACGCGCTCGCGCTACGGTGAGACGCTCTACCGTCTCTTCTTCAAGCCCTATACCGAAAAGTTTCTGCAGATCCCGTGCGAAGACGTGCACGTGGACTGGGCCAAGACAGGCATCAACCGGGCGGTCATCGACAAACGTGTGAAGAGCGACACGCTCTTCGATCTCGTGCGCAGCGTTTTGTTGCCGAAGCCCGTCGACACGAAGTTTCTCTATCCGAGCTATGGCGGTTTCGGCACGTTCTGCGACAAGCTCGGCGAGCAAGTGCGCGGGCGCGGCGGCGAGATTCTTCTCGAGAACACCGTTACATCGCTCGAGCTCGGAAAAGGCAGGATCGAGACCGTGGTGCTCGCCGACGGCCGACGCATCCGGCCCGACTATCTCGTTTGGAGCGGCAACTTCAAGGCGCTCGCCCATCTTATCGGAGAGGAGCCCCCGCCCCTTCGCTACCTCAGCACGGTTCTCTACAACATGGAAGTGAACGCGGATGTGCTGCAGCATGAGCAGTGGATTTATTACGGCGGCCAGGACACGGTGCTCTCCCGCGTTTCGATCACGAACGAGATGGCCGATTACATGGCGCCCGAGGGCAAGACCGGCCTCTGCGTGGAAGTGACCGGCTTCGAAGGCAAGGGGCATTGGAACGACCCGGAAGCTCTCATCCCCGAGATACAAGCCGACCTCGTCCGATTGAAGCTCGTACGCTCCCATTCGGACTTTGGAGGCGTCCATGTCGAGCGCGTCCGCGACACCTATCCCATCTACGACCTTCGATACAAAGAAAACTTCGCCGCGGCCTCGGGCATGGTGAAGCCCTTCAAGAACCTCAAGCTACTCGGCCGCACCGGAGCCTATTGGTACAACAACTCCGACCATTCCATGAAGATGGCGCTCCAAATGGCGAAGCACCTTTTGAAAGGCACGCCGATGGAAGCGAAGGAAGCTTTGTTTCGAGTTTGACGAGGGCGGCGCGATGCTGTTCCTCCTGGCACTTCTCGCTCTAACCGTCGCTCAGTTTCTACCGGGCCTCTTTATCGTCAAGCTTCTCGACATTGGCCGCGATCGTGAGGAGTGTTACGTGCTCTCCGCCGTTCTCGCCGGTCCGATTGCCGCGGCCGTCTACCTTGTCACCTTGCTCGCCGACTGGGAGCCTCTTTACTGGATCCTGATAGGAAATCTCGGCCTTCTTGCTGTGGTCGTTCCCTGGCGCCTCAAGCGCAGCTTCGGATGGCCGCGTGCGGCCCGGATCGCTTTGGCGACGCTATTGGTTGTCCTTTTCGTCCCGTACTTCCTGACCACGGGGAGCCTCTATCGGATCGATGCCACCGGTACGATGCTCCTCGACCGCGCGCTGCAAACCGACGTGCTGTTTCACCTCGGCGTGATCCACTCGCTCGAGAGCGGCTATCCGCCGTCATTGCTCTCGGTGTCGGGACAGCCGATTGGCTACCATGTTGGCTATCACTTGCAGCTCGCGGCCTGGGCCCGCTATTTCGGGATCGCGGCCGCGGACGGGCTCATACGCGTCGCGACGGTATGGCAGGTCGCCCTTCTTGTGGCGAGCGCTTTCATGCTCGCTCGGCGCTTTACGGAGCGTATCTCCGCGCACGTCCTGACGCCGGTCCTTGTGTTCGGCGCGGGGTTCGGCTTCGCGTTCTTCTACCGACCTTCGGTGGACTGGTGGAGTCTCGTCTTCATGGACGCGACGCTCGTGTCGATATTCCTGTCGAACCCGCTACTGCCGGCGCTGCCACTTCTGTTCGCGGGGCTCGCTCTCTTCGACGACTACACACGAGGTTCGGGACGCGGCGCTCTCGTAGGAAGCGTTCTTTGTATCGCCTTCATGCTCGCCGTGAAGATGTTTCTCGGTGCGCAAGTGCTCGCAGCGATGGGGATCGCGGCGATCCTGAGCTGGCGCGACACACGTATGCGCGCGGCGTTCGTCGCGGCCGCGCTCGCGTCGCTCCCGCTTCTCGCGCACACCTTTCTCTCGGCAGGGGGATCGAATACGAGCATCGGCCTCCGGCCGCTCGAGATCGTTCGCTACTCGATGGAGAAGCTTGACTGGAACGCTGCGATCCAAGCTCTCGCATCGGTCGGACGTTTCGAGCTTTCCGTGGGCGCATGGGCGCTCGCCGCTGTGGCGACGCTCACATGGGGGGTCGGTTTTCTCGGCGTGCGCCTCGTTGGCCTCGGCGCATGCGTGAAGGATTTGTGGCGCGGCGCGACACCACTCCGCCGGACGATGGCATGGTTCGTCGCGATCGGATTCCCATTAACACTCGTCTTTCGCATCGCGCCCGCGGAATCCGAGGGTCTTTCGAGACTCGAATCGCAAAACGACGTGCTTTGGTTCGCCACCGCGAGTGGGGTGTTGCTGTGGTTCTGGACCGCGGACGCGCTTCGCCGCTCGAGCGCTACCGTCATCGTCACGCTTCTCGCTTTGACCGCGACGGTGCAGCACTTCGTCTACGCGGCGACGCTCGAGCCGGACCGCATTGCCGCGTCGCGTGTCCGTAGCGCGAAGGCCGCCGGCATGCTGTCGGGACCGGACGCCATTTGGCTGGATCCGCTCGACCGATCCCGGCCGTCGTTACTTCCCTATGTCTCGGGACGCGCCGTCGTATACGACCCTTATGTCGGCTACGACTACATGTTCGTCGGAAGAGACGAAATCGCCTATCGCCGCCATGCGGTCGCGCAGTTTTGGTCGAGCGGTGATCCGGCCTATCGCGCGTGGATGCTCGACCATTTCGATGTCGACTTCGTGTGGGAGCAGGGCGGTGACGTCGCCCCCTTGCGCGGACTCGAGCCGATCTATTCGGACGAGGCGGAGCATCTTTATCGCGTGCGCGACCGTGCCTTCCGGCCACCCCTCGTCGAGATGCAGACCCCTGCGACTATCCCTCTCGGTAACCGAGGCTCGCCCTATCTCGGTGTAGGCTTTCGCCGCGCGGACCGCGTACGCAGGCTCCCTCCTGAACACCCAGCTTTTCTCTATCTGCCGCGCGCGGAAGCGCGCTCGCTTCGCATGCGCCTTCGTGTCGACGCTCGCCACGGCGGCGGTGAGCTCGTGGTCGAAGGCCGGCGTGTTACGGTCGAGCTGGCGTCGACGACGATCGACGTCGAGCTCCCACCGAGGGAGGCGTCAGGCCTTCACGCGATAGCCGTCGAGTGGCGCGGCGAGCGGCCCCTCACGATTCTGGAGATTCTTCTTCGCTAACCCTCGCACTCTCGGGAGTAAACGAGGCCAGTAAAGTCAGTCAATGAGCCCGGCCCGTCTGAGCCTATCGTAGATATCCTTGCGATTTCCTACCGTGACGATGACGACAAGAAGGCTCTTCGTCTTCTAATGGTGTACAACCGTCCTGGAGCAGGTCAAGGGAAAGGTACGTTATGTGCGGGCGTTCGGCGAAGAAAACGCCTACCGTCAGCTCGTCTCGGCCATGTGGTCCGCGGGAGAGGTGGACGGTTGGCAAATGACCGCGATTACCGCGTACCTCCTAAAGGCTAGAGGAGCCTATAAGTGTCCTGGCGGCATTATCACTTCGTTCCTGGTGATGACCGACATCCGCTGGGTGGAATGAGGCGACCGAATGCACGACGACCGCTCAGAACGCGGCCTTCGATCTTTCTGGCGTCAATAGGTCTCAGCGCGGACCAATTTGAGTATACTTATGAGTATGAGTAAACGTCTCCAGATCGTCGTACAAGACGAGGAGCTTGAACAACTTCGCCACGCCGCCGCACGGGAGGGACTCACGCTGAGCGAGTGGGCACGGCGGGTCCTTCATCGAGCCCGAGAGACCCAGGGCGGTCCCACCAGGGACCGAAAGCTGGCGGCGCTGGACCGGGCGCTAGCCTGCGGCCATCCGACAGCGGATGTCGAAGAAATGCTGGCGGAGATCGAGCAGGGTCGTGATCTTCGTTGACTCCAACGTTCCTATGTATCTCGTCGGGCGCCCACATCCCAATAGAGATTCGGTCGAAGCTTTCCTGCGGTCGCACGTCGAAGAGACCTATGTCACAAGCGCGGAAGTTTTCCAGGAAGTGATCCATCGATACGTCGCCATCGATCGAAGGGCTGCTATCGACGACTGCTTTGCGCTGCTCGACGAGTTGGTTTCGCAAGTCTTTCCCGTCACAAAATCAGACGTAGATCGAGCCCGACAGATTTCTCATCATCAGCATCGCCTGTCCGGGCGAGATTGCCTCCATGTTGCCGTGATGGACCGTCACGATGTCGACCGCATCTTGACCTGTGATGAAGACTTCGACTTTTGGGCCACCGTTACTCGATTGCCGTAGACACCCCTGGCTGCTCGCCCGGAGCGACTCAAGGCTTTACCATGACTCTCAGAACGCCGCCCGCGATCTTGGAGGTGTCGACATCTTCGACGAGCGTCGTGATCCGACCTGCGAGGCCGAAGCTCGTCACCTCAACGTCTACCCGAGTGACGCCTCGAGGCAAACCAACGTGGACGGGCATCACGTTCTGAGAACAGTAGCCGCCGCCGGTATCGACGAGACGGGTTCCGAGGATGACGCCCCCAGGGCGAAACACACGCACTTCGGATCCGGCGCGCGTGGCTCGTCCGTTCTCGTCGACGACGAGGACCTGGATCGAGCGCCGCGCTTGCTCAGCCGGAAGCTTGTTTCGGTACAGAGGGTGCGTACCGAGCTCATTATTGTTAGCGAGCGACAGATCCAGGTCGCCGTCCATGTCGAAATCGACCCACTGGATTCCGTGGGTGCCACCTTTCTTTAAAAGGATCGAGGGCGTGACGTCGACGAACTTACCGAACGCGTTTCGAAAGAGATGGTCCGGGTATTCCGGAATATCTCTCAAGTACGAAACGACGTAGAGATCGGGCCAGCCGTCGTTGTCGTAGTCGCCCCAAGCCGCGGAGGTCGAGTGGTGGTCTTCGTTCACCGGCCCTGCGTCCACTTCGACGAAGCGGCCGCCGCCCTCGTTGCGCCAAAGCACGTCCGGACCGTACATCGCGACGAAGAGGTCCAAGTCCCCATCCACGTCGTAGTCGATGACCGAAGGTCCCACCCCGCCGATGTCTTCGCTGCGCTCGCCCCCATCCATCCCGAGCTCCGCGGCAACATCGACAAAATGCCCACCATCATTTCTGAAGACCCCGTCGGCGTCCCCGTTCTGGTTGGCTACGAAGCAGTCCAAGTCGCCATCCTCGTCCATGTCGAACCAGACGACGCCGACGCTGCGTCGAGGATCGTCGATCCCGGAAGCTTCCGAGACGTCGACGAATCGTGCGCCATCGTTGACGCCATCGTTACGAAAGAGACGATTGGCGCGGTCGCGCAAGGCCACGAACAGATCCAGGTCGCCGTCATTGTCGTAATCGATGAAACTTGCCTGGCGGGTCACACCTGAAACCTCGACTCCCACCTCGGCCGCGACATCGGTAAAAGCGCGGCCGTCCCCCTCGTTGCGGTAGAGACGATTGATCCGGCCTTCTTCGAACGGAAACCCGATGAACAAATCCAGATGCCCGTCGGCATCGAAGTCCCCCCAGGAAGCGACGCGGGTATCGTCCATGACGTCCAGGCCGACCTCCGCTGCAACATCGCGGAAAACGCCGTCCTCGTTCTTGTACAGACGATTGGGTGAGTAACGAAACCCGATATAGAGATCGAGGTCGCCGTCGTTGTCGTAGTCCGCCCAAGCGTTCGGTTGCGCGCCGTAGGCTTCGAAGAGCTCGGGTTGGACAGATTCGAACCGCGGCTCCGTGAGGATCGTCTCGGCCGGCTCCCGCGACGCGCAGGATAAGAGGAGGAGGACGACGGCGGCGAAGCTGACCCAGCGTTGCATGCGCCTAGCCTAGACCCAGCGTTGCATGCGCCTAGCCTACTCGAAAGACCGCACGCTGCAGCGAAGATCTCGATAGAATCGCCGCATGGGCCCGATTGAAGGCGCGTGGATCCGTAGCCCGTCTCGCCGCCAGGCGTTGGTTGCGCTCGGCGCCATGCTCGCGGGCTCGCCGAAGGTCCACGCGCAGCTGGACCCGCGATCCCTGAAGGGACACCGTCGCGTACCTGGGCTCGGCGAGATGATGACGGCTTTCGATTTCGAGCCGATTTGCTTCGCCAACATGCCGCTGAGGTTGTACGACTACATGGCCCATGGCGGCGACTCGGAATGGAGCATCCGAAGGAACCGCCAGGTGTTCGATTGGGTCGATATCGTTGCGCGCGGCGGCGTTAGCCCGGAGGCGGTCGATACGACGACCTCGATTCTCGGACTCGAGATGGACTCTCCGTTGATGATTGCGCCGAGCACGCGCCACCATCACCTGCATCCCGACGCTGAGGCGGGAACCTATCGTGGCGCGACAGCGGCCCACGTGCCCATGATCGTTGCGAACGGTCCGAGCCTGCCTCACGAGGAAATCGCGTCCGCGGCGTCCGGCCCGCGCTGGATCCAGTTCTATCCAATTCCCAACTTGGTGCTGTCCCGGCGGCGGCTCGAGCGGTTTCAAGCGGCTGGGGCGCAGGCGATCGTCGTTACCGTCGATCAGCAGGCAACGCGGTTCGAGCGCGATCTCCACGACCGCCATCTTGGTGGAAACCCGACGAGCGAAAGCGAGCGCGTCGCGGACGATGAAGACGACGAAGAAGCCCCCACGAGCGGCCCCGAGCTTTACGGGCTGCCCGTACCCGGACGCCTTTGGTACAACTGGGAATATCTGGACCAGATCCGGGCTTTCGTCAACGTCCCGATGCTCATCAAGGGCATCCTGACTGCCGAAGACGCCCGTCTTTGTGTCGACCGCGGATTCGACGGCGTCGTCGTATCCAATCACGGCGCTCGAACTTTGGACTACGTTCCGTCGACCCTCGAGGTGTTGCGGGAAATCGTCACCGAGGTGGACGGAGCCATACCCGTGCTCATCGACAGCGGCTTCCGCCGTGGCGCCGACGTCTTCAAAGCGCTGGCGTTGGGCGCTGACGCGGTATGTCTTGGACGGGCCGCGCGCTGGGGTCTCGGCGCGTTCGGCGCTCGCGGTGTGGAGCGTCTATTGCAGATTGTCCAGATGGAGCTCCGCGAAGCCATGGCGGCTGCAGGATGTTTGTCTCTGGCCGACATCGATGCGACCGCTGTCCGGATGGACTTCCCCTGAGTCGAGTCGAACGACGATGCGCAAGGGCAAGCTCACACGACGCGAAGCACTCGAGTCTGTTTTTGGGCAGCAGCGGGGTGAGAAAACACCGGGACCCTCGGCTCCTGTCGACGAGCTCGTAAACAGTCTCGAGTTTGCCGAGCAAGCGAAGCTCATGCTCTCGGAGGAGGACTTTTCGTCCATTGCCGGAAGCGATCGCTCGATTTTCGACCACTACACGTTCCGCCCACGGATGAACGTGTCGACTTTGGATATGGATCTATCCGTGGACCTCTTCGGTCATAGGCTCTTCACGCCGATTGTGGTCGGGCCGATCTCCAATCAGAAGCGCTACCACCCCGAGGGCGAGCGGGCCACGATTGCCGGCGCCTCGGCGGCTAGAGCGATCACGATTGTCAGCAGCCATGCAAGTACGCCGATCCCGGAGATGGCCGCGATCGCGGCGGAGGCCTCGATGCCCTTGTGGACCGCCGTCTACGCCGACGACGAAGGCCCGGCGCGCGCTCGAGCCGCGGCGTCTGCTGGAGCGCAAGCTGTCTTCGTCACCGTCAGGGCTTCTTACGAGGACACCCGCGCCAAGCGAAGCGCCGAGATAGATTGGAGCCTCGTCGAGACGATTCGAAAGTCCGTCGACGTGCCGGTGGTTCTCAAGGGCATCCTGTCGGAAGCCGATGCGAGGAAGGCGGCTGAGCTCGCGATAGACGGGATCGTCATCTCCAACTTTGGTGGCTTGTTAGGGGGAAGCAAGACGGCGCCGTTGCCAGAGTTGCTCGCGATCCGCGCCGCCGTCGGAGACAAGCTCCCGATCCTCGTGGACGGAAGCTTCCGCCGTGCGACCGATATCCTGGTCGCGCTGATCCTGGGCGCGCGCGGTGTCCTTCTCGGCCGACCGATCATGTGGGCGCTTGCGTCCTACGGAGCCGAAGGAGTGACCACCCTCATCAAGATGCTGCAGCGCGACCTCGCGCGGTGCTTTGCCATGCTCGGCGCATCGAACCGGGAAGCACTAACCAGGGGCCACCTCAAAATCCACACGCGAAGATAACGATTCTTAGGCGTCGTGCCCTCAGCAACACGATCGCGGAACAATGCCCGGAATAGAAGAGAAAGGTGCGCTCCCCTGAACGGCTTGGCGGGTTGCTCGGGCAGCCGCATGAATTTCACCACACGGTAGACCCGTATTTCACCGTAGGGAATTGGCCTCGCTCGCCGAACGAAAATGCAATGGCCGTTTCCAAGACAAATACGTAACCTATAGAAACAAATATGCTTGCAGATAGCGCGTCCTTCTTATGCAGTCCGGCATACATGTTGCACTTTGTTATTCCGTGGGGAAATTCCGAAAACTCTCGTTGCGCGGCCGTCTCATCGCCTGGGCTATTCCCAGTGTCGTGCTCGTGGGCTTGGGTGCTTTCGTGTTTGCCTGGTTCGCGGAACGAGCGGTCATCCGGCAAGATGACGAGCTGTGGCGGAGTCGTGTTGCGCGCGGACGGGACCTCCTAATCAGGCACGAGCACGACATTACGCAGTCCGTCAAGGAATATACCTTCTGGAACGGGATGGTTACGTTCGTCTCCGACGCTCCCGACAAGGCGTTCGAGAAGGAAAACCTTGGGCCCTGGATGCTGGATTCCTTCGAGATCGATTTCTTCGTAGTGCTAGACGTCCATTCTCGCGTCGTTTACGCCTCGGACCCGACGGGTTTTTTCGGCCTCGGTGAGACCTACGAAGCCTTGCCTCTCCTTAAACTGGCCGCTGAACGACCAGCGAAGAGCTTTCTCGTATCCGTCGGCGACACACCGGTGTGGCTTTCGGGGGGAACGATACACTCGACGATGGCAGGGCGTTATGCGCCTCCAGGAGCTGGTACTCTATTGCTCGGTCGAGTCATCACGAGTACCTATCTGGAACGGCTCTCTGAACGAGCCGGCCTCCGAATGGAATTGAGGCCTCTCAACGCCTCCGTGGCGGACAGCGCGCGCCCGCGAGTGAACGCCGGTCCACAGGAGCAATCTTGGAAGCGCCGGCCGGAGAGCCGAACGCCGAGATCGTTTTTTTCTCGAACCCGTCTTTGACGCAAACGTCGATTCGAGCCTTCTGGGGCCTCGCGGCTTACTTCTTCGTCGTGCTCGTAGTAGGCCTTGGCCTCCTCGCGTTCGCCGCCGACCGAACGCTCGTCGTCCCTCTCGTCGCTCTTCGTGAAGCTATCCGTGGCCTTCGAAGGGGTGAGCCCTTTCACGGGGATCTCTTCGCTGACCGCACGGACGAGCTCGGCCAGGTGGCACGGGAGTTCGTGACGCTGGCTACCGACTTGCACAACTCCGAGCTCAGCCTGAGCAAGAGCGAGGACCAGCGCCTCACGCTGCTGAACGGCATACCAGACACCATCTTCCTTGTCGGGCGCGATGGTGCCATCGTGGAGGTCAAACCCTCCGAAGGTAAGGTTGATAGCGGACTGACCTCCGTCGTAGGCAAGCCTCTGACAGAAGTGCTTCCCGCTTCCGTGGCCCGCAAAGTGATGAAGATTTTACGCGAGCCGGAATCTTGTGGAGCCACGGCGTTGGAGTTCACACGCAGCCGAGACGATGGCGTGGATCATTATGAGGCACGGGTTGTTCGCAGCGATCTCGGTGAGGCTGTGGTCATCCTTCGCGATATCACCGAGCGTCGGAATGCCGAGGCCGCCAGGGAGCGGCTGACCTCCATTCTGGACGCGACACCCGATTTCGTGGCCACAGCCGGACTTGATGGTCGCTCGCGCTATATCAATCCAGCGGGGAGAAAGATGCTTGGGCTCGAGCCGGGCGACGACATTTCTGGCTTGACGTTTCGTGACTTCGCGGGTGTAAACAATCGAGCTCTCATCGAGACCGAAGCCATTCCTCAAGCGTTGCGAGAGGGCGGATGGGCGGGCGAGTCTACGATCGCAACCCGTGACGGCGATGACGTACCGGTGTCGCAAGTGCTGCTGGCGCACAAGTCGCCGAGCGGCGCGATAGAGTTCTTGTCCACGGTCGCACGGGACATCGGCGAGCGGAAGCGGCTGGAAAGAAAGCTCATCCATCTTGCGGACCACGATCCTCTGACCGACCTCTTAGGGCGAAGACGCTTTCGCGCAGAGCTCGAGCGCGAGCTTTCGAGAGCGGCACGGCACCAGGGTACGGGTGCGGTGCTGTTTATCGATCTCGACGGGTTCAAGCCGGTGAACGATACTTTGGGTCATCGGGCTGGCGATGAGCTCCTTGTCAGCCTCGCTGCTGTGTTACGCCGCAAGGTGCGGGACACCGATGTAATCTCGCGACTCGGCGGGGACGAGTTCGCCATCCTCCTTTCCCACGCGAATCGGGACGCGGCGCTGGTCGCGGCGAATAGTATGCTCGAGGCCATACGCCAGCACACCATTGTCTTGGACGGAAAGCCGGTAAGGCTCACAGCCAGCCTGGGCGTGGCTCTGTTTCCTGAACACGCGAGGAACGCTGAGGATTTGCTTTCCTATGCAGATATAGCGATGTACCAGTCCAAGCGAAACGGACGCAATCAGGTGACCTTGTTCGAGCCGCGCGGTTCTCTCGAGGTCGACCCGAGAATGAATGGAGACAGTCAAATTCGCGCAGCGCTCGAGCAGTGCCGCTTTGTTCTCTTCGCTCAACCCATCTGGGATCTCGTTGCTAAGCAAGTCAAGATGTTCGAGGTGTTGTTACGAATGTACGACGACGAGGGTCAGTTCATCCCGCCGGCCACCTTTCTCGTTACCGCCGAGCGCTTCGGGTTGAGCCAATCCCTTGACCGCTGGGTGGTGAGGCAGACAATCCGAACGCTCGCCGGGCAGAGAAAAAAGGGCGAAACCCATTGCCTCTCAGTGAACCTGTCGGCGAAGGCAATCACGGACAGCGAATTACTACCCCTCATCCGAACCACGCTGGCAGACACTGGTGTGCCGCCGGGCAGTCTTTTTTTCGAAGTGACTGAAACCGCTGCCGTCACGGATACGAGTCAAGCGCAGTCGTTCGTTGCTGAGCTCCAGGAAATCGGTTGTCGTATCGCTCTGGACGACTTCGGAGTCGGCTTCTCGTCAATCTACCACCTCAAGCAGCTTCCGGTGAAGTATCTCAAGATCGACGGGAGCTTCATTCATGATCTTCGCCGAAGCACCGTGGACCAGCATCTTGTCAAGGCCATCGTCGAATTGGCACGAGCCCTCGGGAAAAAGACCGTGGCCAAGTATGTGGGCGATGAAGAAACGGTTCGGCTGCTCCAGCAGTTCGGCGTCGACTACGGACAGGGTTTCTTCCTTGGAAAGCCGGAAAAACTCACCGAAAGCCTGTCTCGCGACTGGAGCTCGTGGCCAGTCGGCGCTGTCGAGGAAGAAGTCCTCGTCACTCGAGACGACTGAGCACGACGGTGAATGGTTCGCGCTCCTGTTTCGCGGTCAATAACCAGCAGGTTGTTTTTCAAAGAACGCTATCCCTCGCTTCACTTGGTCGGGCTCGGCCGGTCGGCGCGGCATGTACCTCGACACCGTGATCTCGGAGACGGTGAAGCCGAGCTTCGTGAGCTCTGCGTGGATTCGGGGCGCGCCCCAGCGGTCCTGCGCCAATCTGCTGGATGAGCCGACGAATCTCCGCGACGACGCGAGGTCGTCCCGGATAGCGTCGCCGCGAGATTCTTGCCCAGTATCGGCGGAATCGTTCCCGATTCCACTGCGCGACCGTGGTCGGCGTTGACGATGATCAATCGACTAGCCCAACCGGGCCACGTTTGGCGGAGCGCCACCCAGAATGCGCGGTCCGCGTCGTCGAGGGGAGCCCGGGGTCGTTCTTTCTTGAGCGTAGCAACCTGCTGCCGCAGAGCGAGGTTTTCAAATCAC
>SMYC01000282.1 GCA_004356105.1 Acidobacteriota bacterium
CTATTGGTCTATAGCGGTCGTGACGCCTTCGAGCGCGAGGGCGGGGACTATCAAACGGCCCCACGGCCTGGGCTCCATGCCTCAACGGTAAAGTATGTTCGGGATCGCGACATCTCGCTTCTTGGCTGGGACTTCATGGAAGTCACGTCGGACGAGTACAAGAGTCAGTTTCCCGTTCACGGCGTCATCTACAGCTACGCGTGGCTCTGCTCGATAACGCTCACCTTGGCGGTCTTGCCGTCGCGGCAGCCGAGGAGAAGCGCTACGAGTTCATGCTCTCCGTCCGACCGTTACGCGTCGTGCGCGGTAGCGGAAGTCCCGTGAACCCTACGGCGTTGTTCTGAAGCTAATTCTGGCGAGCTTTCCGCTTCTTGTTGCGGGTGACTTTCGGGCGCCTGGTCACAGCCTTTGACTTCGACAGCCGGTTTCGCAGAAAGCTCGTGACGAAGTGGTCGAGCTGCTCTCTCGTCGGTTCGTCGAGGTTGAGAAACCGGAGCCCCATGCCGCGAGGGGTCTCGTTCGGGGCCGACGTCCACACGACGTCGACGGGGGTCTCGAAAAGCAGGTCGTATCCGCCTCCGAGGTTCGGCATGTAGAGCGTCAAGATATCCCCTGTAGACATTACGACCTCCGACGCCACGAAGAGCCCGCCCTGGCTGAGGTTCTTGAGCTTTGCGGGCGCGTAGGTGTCGCCGTGACAGAAAAAAAGCCCCATTTCCGCTGGAACCCGGAGGCTTGCGCGGTGAGGGAGACGGAACTCGAGCTCACTACGGCCGAACCGATGCGTGCTCGGCACCTTGGTTTTTATGCGCGACCCCAAGAGGTTGTCGTAGAAACCTTTCAGCTCCTGCCATCTCTGCTCATAGGTCACGTCGAGGCTTCCCCAGGATTCGATTTTCGCCTGGTTCAAATTGGAATACTCTTGCACTAAATCCAGCTCGGTAATCATCGTACGGATAGGATCGCTCAGATTTCGATAAATCGAAGTGATCTGGGCCGTGGGTGATTGCCCTGCACTCCCCATAGGGGTTTCCCCGCAGCGGTTTCAGAGCAGAATGGCCGCGACGGTGTAGAGGATAACGCTCACCGCCGCAGCGAGCAGAGCATAGGGCAGTTGCGTATTGACATGGTCGATGTGGTCGGAGCCTGCGGCGAGCGAGGCGACGATGGTGGTGTCGGAAATGGGTGAGGAGTGGTCGCCGAAAATAGCGCCTCCGAGCACGGCGCCGACCATTAGGCGCAAATCGAGACCGAGCGTCGCGGCCATCGGGACGCCGATGGGAAGCATGATGGCGAAGGTTCCCCAGGAGGTTCCTGTTGCGAAGGCCATGATGGCCGACATCACGAACAGTAGTGGGGGTAACAGAATTGGGCTCAGCGTGCCTTGGGTCAAGCTCGCCAGATATTCGCCCGCGTGGAGCTCGCGTGTCGTGGCGCCCAGCGCGAAGGCCATCACGATAAGCACGAGCACGGGGACGAGCCCGCCAACGCCGCGCATAATAATGTCGATGGATTCTTGAACGGTGAAGATCCGCTGCCCAACGGACATTGCAGCGGCCAGGACAACCGCTAGAGACATCGCCCAGAAGATGGCTGTCGAGCCATCCCCGTCCGTCAGGTAGAGTCCCAAGAGCACCGCCGCGAGCAGCACGAGCGTTGGGACGACCATGTTGCGCGCTCGGGGCGTCGCGCCTTCTTTAGTGGGGAGGCTCAGCACTTCGTCCGACACGAGTGGCGTCGCACCGTCGCGAAGCACCTTGCCCGTTTCGCGCGCGCGGGTCTCGGCACGCGCCATCGGACCCCAGTCGCGGCCCGAGATCGCGATGTAGAAAACGAAAGCGATCGAGATGAGCGCATAGAAGTTGAAGACCATCGAGCTTACGAGGAGTCCGAGCGGGTTGGTGACGTTCTGGCTTGCGAGGATGCCCATGATGACTGCGCCGTAGGCATTGAACGGAAAGAGGACGCACACGGGCGCGGCGGTCGAATCGCACAGATAGGCGAGCTTTTCACGAGACAAGCGGAACCGATCGAAGAGAGGGCGCGCGACCGCGCCGCTAATCAGGCACGTGAGGTTCGATTCCAGAAACAGCCCGAGGCCGATCACAGAGGGAAGCAAGCGTACTCCTCTTACCGTGCGGACGTAGCCCCGCTCGACGATCCAATTCACGAAGCCTTCGACGCCGCCGGAGCGTTGCGTGAGTGCGATGAAGGCGCCTATTTGAGCGCTGAAGATCAAGATGAGTGCGTTGCCGCGATCCAGGAAGACGGCGACCATCGACTCGAGGGCGTCTCGCAACCCGAGGATGGGGTTGCCGCCGTCGAGCAAGATCCAGCCGATCCAGATGCCGGAGAAGAGTGAGAGAAAGACCTGTTTCGTGATGAGCGCGGTGGCGATGGCGATAATAGGCGGCAGGAGGCTGAGCCAAGTGGGCTGGTCCATTGCCGCAATTGTAGTATCTTGGGGTTTGTATTGGGGGTCCTTACTTGGGATCGCGGAGGAGGCCTTTGAAGAACGTGATGTTGATGATGTTTATGCTGGCGCTGGTCATGAGCGCTGCAGCTTTGGCGCAGGTCCGGCAAGGAAGCTGGACCCCGGTGGTCGAGTCAATGGAGCGCGGTTATAGCTCGATCAGCTATTGGACCAACCGCGACGATGGAGTCGAGATTGGCGGCGGTCGGATTTCGATCGAGTACGGCAAGCCCAAGTGGCCGGCTGCGCTCGAAGAACAACCGGCCTTCGACCGAGCGACCGTCGGCAAGCTGTGGCGGCTCGGGAACAACAAGTGGACGACACTCGACACGCAATTGCCTCTGCGATTCGCAGGCCGCAAGGTCGAGCCCGGGATCTACTACCTTGTGGTCGAGAGACCCGATCCAGAGACTTGGAATCTGTCCTTCGTCTCGCCTCGCGCGGTGTTACCGGGCTTCATCGACGCTTGGGCTGCGCAGGCGCGTCCGAGAGAAGTACCCATTCTGTTCTCCGTTCCCCTCCGTTACGCGCGTGGCAGCAAGACGACGGAGCTCGAGATGCTTCTCGCTCTCGAGAAGGACGACATGTCCAAAGGCTCGATGCGCATTCAGTGGGGACCGCACCAGCTCGAGACCGCGTTCGACATCGATGTCACGGCGCCGACGTTTTACAGAACAGAAGACGGTACGAAGTGAAGGTCGGCGTTTGCGAGATGCCATCCGAGCTCCGCGCGGGGAGTGATGCGTGGAAGACGCTGTGCGATCGGGTAGGGGGTGAAGCGCCGGATCTTTTGGTTCTGAACGAGATGCCGTTCGGTGGCTGGATCGCTTCCTCGCCTTCGTTCGACGAGGCGACTTGGAGCGACGCTGTCGCCGCGCACGAGGAAGGCGTCGCGCATCTCGAAGAGCTCGGCGCCCCAGTCGTCGCCGCATCGAGGGCGCGGGAGCTCGACGGCAAGCGGGTGAACGAAGCATTCATGTGGACCTCGGAGTACGGCGCGGTGGGCGCACATACGAAGCAATATTTTCCCGACGAGCCGGGGTACTTCGAAGCGAAGTGGTTCGAGGCCGGTGAACGTCACTTTCGTGTCGTGCCGGCAGAAGACTTGCGAGCGGGCTTTCTGCTCTGCACCGAGATCATGTTCAACGAGCATGCCCGGCAATATGGGCGGGACGGCGCTCACTTGATTCTGTCGCCGCGGGCGGTCGGGATGGCGTCGCTTCCGCGCTGGCTCGTCGCCATGCGGATGGCGGCTATCGTGTCGGGATGCTACGTGCTCACTTCGAATCGTAGCGGGACGGACGAAAATGGCCAACTCTTCGGCGGCCGCGGTTGGGTGATCGACCCGGATGGCGACTTGATTGCGCAGACGTCGGCGACGACGCCGGTTGTATTTCACGAGATCGATACGGATTTCGTCGCCCGCGCGCAGTCTGAGTATCCGTGTTATGTGAACTCGATGTCTCGGAGCTGAGGTCATCTCGGAGTCCCGCCGAGCGAGTGAGCGGCTACTCGTGTCGCGCGGTCGATCTTCGTGAAGACGATGCCATCGCCTATTTCGAACCGCTTTTTGGAATCACACACTTGCGGGTCGCGCTGCCCGTTAGATTAGAATTAGAGAGTTTTTGGAAACGACGTCAAACCGGGCGGCTATGGCTCCGGTTTCGTCTGCCTCATTTGGCCCCGAGTCCTCGATTAGCAGCTCTTCCGTATTGAGCGATACAATAAGGGTATGTCGCGGCCTGACCAAGAAGCTATCCTAGATCGCGTTCTGGAGCCGATCACGGACTGCCTTACTCCAGACGTTGCAGCGAAACTGGTGGCTCTGCGCGCCGATGATCAAATCCAAGCGCGAGTCGACGAGTTGGCCGAAAAGGCCAACGAAGGAACTCTCTCGAAAGAGGAGCGAACGGAGTACGACCGATATCGTGACGCCTTTCACTTCGTCACAATCCTTCAAGCAAAGGCTCGTGAGCTCCTAAGCAAACAGCCCACCTCGTAGATGGAAGCGGCGCTCCGGGAACTGGTGCGACGCCGTGCGTCTCACCGCTGCGAGTATTGCTTCTTGCCCCAAGCATCCGCCCTTTTCCTCACGTTCCACATCGATCACATCACCGCTCGACAGCACGGTGGTGACGACGATGCAACCATCCTTGCGCTTGCTTGCCCGCTTGCCCTGACTGCAATGCGCACAAGGGGCCAAATCTAACCAGTATCGATCCGGAAACCGGGTACCTTGTCGCGCTCTTCAACCCTCGGCAAGACATGTGGTCAGAGCACTTCTCCTTGGAAGGTCCGACAATTACCGGGCGGACGCCGGTCGGCCGAGCCACGGTGAGATTGCTCTACATGAACGAAGAAGTACGGGTCGAGATGCGTTGGCGACTACTGCAAGCGGGCGCGATCTGACTTACAGTTGACGCCGGATGACCGGAGCTTCGACTTGAGATGACGGTCAGCGACGACGCCGCTGGCATTTCAAGAGATCGAAGCGGAGTTCGTCGCCCGCGCGCAGTCGGACTTTCCGCTCGCGTGAATTCACCCCGATCCGAGTTGCTACAGGCTTTCAGCTACCCGCGTCCTCCCAAACCAGGGTAGCCGAAAGAAGCTCGGATCGCGGGAGCCTAGTGGAGGGGGCAAAGCTCCGTGGGAACCGCTTCCTTCCGAAACGCTTCCCGTTGGCGCGACGGACAAGACGGCACGGCGCGCTTGCCGCTCGCGGGGTCGATGTCGGCGAAGACGATGCCCGGTGGGGGCGAGAAGCGGGCCTTTTCCTTGCCGGAGACGGCCACCTTCATGAAGCGTGTCCAGATGGGGAGCGCCGCTTGGGAGCCCGACAAGCCGAGCGGGCGATTGTCGTCGTAGCCAACCCAAACAGCGGTGAGAAGGTCCGGCGTATAGCCGACGAACCAAGCGTCGCGGGTGTCGTTCGTCGTTCCCGTCTTGCCCGCTGCCTGAGCCTGAAAGCCGCGCGCCCGGATCTCGCGCGCGGTGCCAAAGCTGATCACGCTTCGGAGCATGTCCGTGACTAGAAAAGTGCTCTCCCGGGAGGCAACGCGCTCAGACGACACGGGACGCTCTTCGACAACGCCGCCCGCATCTTCGAGCGATGTAAAAAAACGCGGCTCGACCTTGCGGCCGCCGTTGGCGAGAACGGCATAGGCGGTGGCGAGCTCGATGGGCGAGACCTCGAACGATCCCAGAACGAGTGAGGGATAGGGCTCGAGTCGACTCGACATCCCCATCGACTCCCACAAGGCGACAACGTTCTCGAAACCGGTGTCCTGGCCCACGCGCGCGGTCGCGACGTTTAGAGACAGAGCGAGCGCGCGGCGGTAGCTCACGCGCCCCTCGAAACGGCGGCTATAGTTCTGAGGCGTCCAGCTCCTGCCGCCCTGCCGAAACGTCGTCGGCTCGTCGACGACCATCGTCGTCGGCAATCGTGCTTTGTTGTTCTCGAAAGCAGCCAGATAGACGAACGGCTTGAAAGCGCTTCCTGGCTGGCGATGCGCGTCGAGGGCGCGGTTGAATTGGCTCGTGCCGTAGCTACGGGCGCCGACGAGGGCGACGACGTCGCCGGTCGACGGAACGAGTGCTACGAGTGCGGCTTGAGGAAGCTCTTGCGCACCTTGTGGGAGTTTTGGACGGATCTCTTCCAGGCCGTCGACGACCGCTTTCTGTGCAGCGTTTTGTAGGTGCCGATCCATCGTCGATTGGATGACGAGGCCCCGCGTCTGAAGCTGATTCGCGTCGTGGCTCGCCAAGAGCTCCCTTCGGAGCGTGTCCACGAAGTATGGCGCCTCGCCACGATCCACGGTGCCTTCGACGAGCCCGAGCCGTTGCGATGCTGCTTCGGCGCCCTGGATCTCGTCAATGAAACCCGCGCGGACCATTTGCTGGATGACGATGTCGCGGCGCTCTCGAATCTGGTTCGGATATCTGAACGGGGAGCTTGCATTGGGCGAGCGGATGACCGCGGCGAGAAGCGCACCTTGGGAGATCGTGAGGTTTCGAACGCTCTTCCCGAAAAAAATGTGCGCCGCTTGCTCCACGCCGTTGATGCCGAACGAACCGCGTTGGCCGAAATAGACGTCGTTGAGATAGAGCTCCAGGATCTCGTCTTTCTCCGCGCGGGTTTCCAGGATGACAGCGAGATAGGCCTCTAGGATTTTGCGTCGCCACGTGCGCTCCGGCGTCAAGAAGTAGTTCTTGACCAACTGCTGGGTGAGCGTGCTGCCGCCTTGACGGAGCTCGCCGCTCATGAGGTCTGCGACGAGAGCGCGAGCGATCCCGAGAGGGTCCAAGCCTGTATGGGAGTAGAAGCGTTGGTCCTCCGTGGCCAAGACCGCTTGGGAGACGTGCTCGGGGATTTCGTCGAGAAACACCCAACGGCTCTTTGTGCGGTTCGCTCCAAAGAGTGTTGTCACCGGGACGCTGCCGAACGAGAGGCTGTCCAGGCGGCTTTTGCCGCGAAGCTCGTGGATGGCCGAGACCCAGTGGTCGTCGAAGCTCACGGAGACCGGGACTCGAAACTCACCGCGCCGCAAGATATGAATGTCCTCACCCGCGACGCTGAATGTCGCGGGCTCGTCCGCGAGCGCGCTCCTTTCCGCATATCCCAAGTCGTTCAAAAGCGTGACGAGCTCGCCTCGAGTGAGCCTCTGGCCGCTGAGGAGCTCGAAAGGTCGCGCGTAAACCCAGGCCTCTCGCCGGCTTTGTTCCCCTTGGAGCTTCGCGTCGACGAGCGCGGTGAATTTGAGCGTGTGGTAGATGAGGACAACGGCCGCGGCGAAGAGAAGGATCGCGGCAGAGCTCAAGAGCGCGACAACGACACGAAGGCGGCGCTTCGAATATTTCCGCGCTTTTTTCTTACGTCTCTTCTTTGCCAAGAGCGGTTGTCAGAACTTCAAGACCTTCATCATGTTGGTGGCGCCGGGAAGCGTGGTGTGGCCGCACACGGTGACCACGATGTCGCCTTCGTCGACGAAGCCTTTTCGCTTGAGGAATTTCATTGCGACCTCGAGCATCGCGTCGGTAGTGTCGAACCGCTCGCCGTGCAACGGCGTGACACCCCAACGCAGCGCGAGTCGTCGATAGACGCGCTCCGAAGGCGTAAAGCCGAGAATGTGGCTCTTCGGTCGCGAGTAGCTCACGAGCCGGACGGTCGAGCCGGACTCGGTGAAGGCAACGATATACTTTGC
Organism: Acidobacteriota bacterium; assembly: GCA_004356105.1. Lineage (GTDB taxonomy): Bacteria > Acidobacteriota > Vicinamibacteria > Marinacidobacterales > SMYC01 > SMYC01. The sequence goes on from SMYC01000282.1 coordinate 7,675, forward strand.
TCCGAGCTCCTCCGCGGCGCGTCTCGCCGCGAGGGCGACCGCGCGCGTGACCGGGGAGCCTTCCATGAGTGGGAAATCCGCCGTGCGGCGCCGGGTGGGCGAGTTGCCCATATGGTCCTCGGTGTGCACGGCGATGCGCGCCATGGTCTCGACCGCCTCGACCGGGTACGCGCCGCTTGCCGTTTCTGCGGAGAGCATGAGCGCGTCGGTTCCGTCCAGAATCGCGTTCGCGATGTCCGAGGCTTCGGCTCGCGTGGGCACGGGTTCGTGCACCATGGACTCGAGCATTTGGGTGGCCGTGATCACCGTCCGCCCGCGTTGGTTCGCTTCGAGGATGATTTCTTTTTGGATCGTGGGCACTTGTTCCGGAGCGAGCTCGACGCCGAGGTCCCCACGTGCAACCATGACGCCATCGGCCACGGACAGGATTTCGAGCAGGTTGTCGACGGCTTTCGGTCGTTCGATCTTGGCGATGATTTGGAGATCTTCGCGCCCGTTCTCGCGCAGGAGAGAGCGAAGCTGTTCGATATCTTCTTTGCGTTGGACAAAGGACATCGCCATGAAGTCGACGTCGAGCTTCAGGCCCTGGATGACGTCGCGTCGATCTTTGTCCGTGAGCGCGGGCGTCGAGATCAAGACTCCGGGCAGATTGATGCCTTTGTTCGATTTCAGGATGCCGCCGTTGACGACCTCGGTCTCGATCTCTTCACCTTCCACCTTCTGTACGACGAGCGCGATGCGGCCGTCGTCGAGAACGATGCGATCGCCTTTCTTGAGGTCGCGAGGGAGCTGCTTGTAGTTCGTCGAGACCCGATCCGCGTCACCGGGCACCTCCTCGGTCGTCAGCACGAAACGCGCGCCTTCTTCGAGCCGCACCCCGCCTTCCGCGGCGATCTTGCCGGTACGGATCTTCGGACCCGACAAATCTTGAAGAACGGCCACGGGGCGGTGGTGGCGCTCGCTGATGGCGCGAACGGTTTTAACGTTTTGCGCGTGCTCTTCGTGCGTGCCGTGCGAGAAATTGAGACGGGCGACATCCACCCCGGCGTCGATGAGCTTTTCCACCATGTCTGGCGAAGAAGAGGCCGGGCCTAGAGTCGCGACGATTTTTGTTTTCCGCATATTCAACCGAGGGGGACTTTCGATTCCGCCCGCGCCATGTCGGGCGGACTGGTGAATCGTAACTTCAGAATGGTCGTGATGATTTTCCAGCCGGCGAGAACGGTGCCTTTGACCGTGCCGGTGATTTTCGATCGCCCGATGCGGCGATGGTAGCTGACGGGAACTTCTTTTGTCCGGACACCCGTGCGGGCGGCTTTGGCTTGCATCTCCGCGGTCCAACCGTAATCGCGATCGCACATGTTCAGCGACTGCAACGTGTCATAGCGGATGGCTCGAAACGGTCCGAGATCGGTAAACGTCGTGTTGTAGAGAATGCGGATCATCCACGTTGCGAGCCAATTACCCCATCGTGCCTGCGGTGCGAGTGCGCCGGGCTCCCGCTCTCCGAGAATGCGCGAGCCGATGACGAAATCCGCCGTGCCATCGAGAATGGGCTCAACGAGCGCCGTCATCTCGGACGGACGGTCGCTGTAATCGCCGTCGACGAAAACAACGACATCGGGAGGGTTTTGCGCAAGAGCGGCGATCCCGGTCAGGCAAGCTTGGCCATAGCCTGCTCGCGGCTCGTAGAGCACGGTCGCGCCGGCTTGGCGAGCCACTTCCGCGGTACGATCGCTACTCCCGTTGTCAACGACAAATACCTCTGCGATCAGATCCGTCGGGATCTCGGCGAGTACCTTGGGGATAGATTTCTCTTCGTCCAAGGCTGGAATTATGACGACATTGCGCATCGAACTGTCCAGTATAGCCGAAATCGCGGTGCGTCCCGCCGTCGACGTTCTGGGAATCAACGCCGAAAGGACCCGGAATTTCCGACAGGATGAACGGTTCGGGCACTATAATCGGCGTTCAGTTTCGTTGGACTCCAATGCCCCTGCAACCCGGAAGACGGCTCGGCTCATACATCATCATCGAACCCATCGGTGCCGGTGGAATGGGAGAAGTGTATTCCGCCGAGGATCGGAAGCTCGACCGTCGGGTAGCTATCAAAGTTCTTCCCGACGAGCTCGCGGAAGATCAAGCGTTCAGGGATCGCTTTGAGCGTGAAGCCAAAGCGCTTGCGGCGCTTTCGCATCCCAACGTGCTCGCGATTTATGACTTCGGCTCCGAGGACGGCGTGGTTTACACCGTCACGGAGCTTCTCGAGGGGAACACGCTCCAGAAACTTCTGGAGGCGGGGGCTCTACCGCAGCGCAAGGCGGTCGCCTATGCGCTGCAAATGGCGCAGGGATTGGCGGCGGCGCACGATAAGGGGATCATCCACCGGGACCTCAAGCCGTCCAATGCGTTCGTGACGCTGGACGACCATTTGAAGATTCTGGATTTCGGACTCGCCAAAATGCAAGCCCTCTTCCAAAGCGAGGCAGACGACGAAGGTGAGACGAATATTCGCAACACGGACCCGGGTACGGTCATGGGAACGGTCGGCTACATGTCACCCGAGCAAGTCCGCGGCCGCGACGCGGACAAGCGAAGTGACATCTTCGCGGTGGGCGCGGTGCTCTACGAAATGCTCTCTGGACGTCCGGCCTTTACCGGCGGGTCCACCGCGGACAAACTCAGCGCTATCCTGAACTTCGAGCCGGAGCTCTCCGGAAGAGAGGCTCTTGACTCTGGGCTCGGTCGCATCGTCGCCCGCTGTCTCGAGAAGAATCCGGACGCGCGTTTTCAAACGGTGCGTGATCTGGGATTTACACTCGAGACCTTGTCTGGAGTCGGCCGAGCCGAGGCGACCGCTTCTATCGAAGGTGAACAAGAGGGAGCCCATTCCATCGCCGTACTTCCTTTTGCCGATATGAGTCCCGGCAAAGATCAAGACTATTTCTGCGAGGGTATGGCAGAGGAGATTATGACGGCGCTCGCGGGCATTCAAGGTCTTCGGGTTGCCGCGCGCTCCTCGTCGTTTCGATTCAAAGGGGGCGATCATGATCTCCGCGAAGTAGGCCGTTTGCTCGAGGTCAAGACCGTCCTCGAAGGAAGTGTGCGCACGGCCGGCAAGCGATTAAGGGTGACCGCGCAGCTCAATGCTGTGGATGGCGGCTACCAAATCTGGTCGCGACGCTATGACCGCGACTTGGACGACGTTTTCGCCGTTCAGGACGAAATCTCAGCCGACATCGTTGATGCGCTCAGACTGGAGCTGAGTGATGCGGAAGCGCCGCGCGTGGTCCGCCATACCGAGAACCAGGAGGCCTATCATCTTTATTTGCGCGGAAGGTATCACTGGCTCTTGCGTCGCAAAGAGGCGATGGCAAAAGCCGCGGAATATTACGAGGAAGCGGTCGAAAAGGATTCCAGCTACGCTCTCCCCCACATCGGTCTCGCCGAGATGCACACCATTCAGGCACTCTACGGGTTCGTGCGCGAAGAAGAGGCGGGCAACCGGGCACGAGCGTCGCTCGAACGGGCCCTCTCCATCAACGACCAGCTCGCGGACGCGTATCGGGCCCAGGGCCTCATCCAACTGTTTTTCGATTGGAGCTTCGAGAAAGGACGGCGCTCGCTCAAGCGAAGCACGGAGCTCGACCCTACGAATCCGCTTGCGCAGGTCTGGTTGGGGTTCTTTCCGTGGAAAGGTAGCGAAGAAGAGTCCATCGCTGCCGTCAAGAGAGCGCAGGAGCTCGACCCTCTAAATCCCTATGTGAATAGCATCGCCGGCGGGGTCCTCGGTTTCGGGGGCGATGACGAAGGTTGCGTGAAAGAGTGCCAGAAAGCGCTCGACCTGGATCCCGACTACCCGGTCGGCCTCTACGTCATCGGCTCTGCGTACGTCCGGTTGGGTCGCGTCGACGAGGCCATCGATGCGCTTGCGAGAGCAGCCACAATTACCGGACGGGCTCCTTTCTACCTGGGTTTCTTGGGGTGGGGTCAGGCTACCGCGGGACGAGGCGACGAGGCACGGGCCACTCTCGGCGAGCTCGAGAAAAAGGCAGAGACAGAGTATGTCAGTCCTCTTTTTCGCGCCATCATTCATGCAGCCCTTGGAGAGATGGACCTGGGCTTCGAACGTCTCGACGAAGCGCTAGAGAAGCGTACTTGTTGGATCGTGTTGCCCCGGATGCCTTTCTTCGACGGCTTTCGCGCCGACCCGCGTTGGGCCGAGATCCTGGCTCGCATCAACCATCCGGACGCGCCGTGATGCGGCGCGCCTGTCGAACCTGAGGCGACATGGAGGACACGACGTTCATGGCGGCGGACGTGGCAGCGACGGCCAACACGACGCTGCGCATCGACCCACCTCGAGCTCTCTTTCTCTTCGAGTCAGTCAGATATGGCCCCAACCGGCGCGGTTGGGACATCGCGCCCGACGGCCAGCACTTCTTGTTCGTCGCGGACCCCGATGTGACGTCCCCACAGATACACGTCGCGCTGGACGGATTGGAGGAGCTGAGAGCGACCGCGACCGCACAAGACTAGGTCGCCAGAGATACGAATCCGTAAAGCCGAAATCGGTGATAGGCTCGGGGCGATGCGCCGGACGATCCTCTTATTCGGCTTGACGTTGGCCGCCATCACTATGTCAGCGTCAATGGGCGCCGGCGTTGATTCCTACGACATTCTCATCAAGAACGGCAGGGTTCTCGACGGGACAGGCAACCCTTGGTACGCGGCGGATATCGGGATCCGGGACGGACGCATCGTCAGGATGGGACGGCTCGACAATGGGACGGCAGACACCGTCATCGATGCCACTGGACTCTACGTAGCACCCGGCTTCATCGACGTGCACTCGCATGCGGCCGGGGGGCTCCGGCGCGAGGAGCTCAAAGGTGCGGCGCCGATTCTTGCGCAAGGTGTCACGACGGTCGTCCTGAACCCCGACGGCGGCGGGCCTTGGCCGCTTTCCGAGCAGCGCGCGACTTACGAAGCGCAAGGGATTGGCGTCAATGCGGCCTTGATGGTGGGCCACGGTCGCGTACGCCGCGAGATCATGGGGCTCGAGGACCGTCCGTCAACGGACGAGGAGCTCGAGCGGATGAAGGCCATGGTGAGGGAAGGAATGGCCGCGGGTGCGTTCGGCTTGTCGAGCGGTCTCTATTACGCACCTGGGAGCTACGCGAGTACGGAAGAAGTTATCGCGCTTGCGAAAGAAGTTCATCCCGGTGGCGTTTATACGAGTCATATCCGTGACGAGGGCGACTACACGGTGGGGCTTCTTGCGGCGGTCGAAGAAG
>SMYC01000283.1 GCA_004356105.1 Acidobacteriota bacterium
CTGGCCGCCACCCACACTTTACCTACAGATCATAGGAAAAGCAGGCGTGGACTTGGAAGGATGAACGCCTAAATCTGAACGCAGAATAGACCACGCCCCTCAAAGTTCATGTGCATGAACTCTCAGCAAGGTGGGGGATTTAAGTGAGCGCTATAGACTAAGGGTTCCGCGCTGCGTTTCGTCCCTCCACCGCTGCGGTCCGTCACATAACTCACGCTCGTGGAGCGCTCGCGGGCGAGAATAGCGCGGAGAGATTAGGATAGGTTTAGGAGGCCGATTCCATGTCGTACACGAAAAGTGCGGGGCGCTTGCTGGTGGTGGTGTTGGCGGTCGCGGGGCTCGCCGAAGCCCAAGGGTTTAGGTGGCCGGAGGAGCCGGAGAACTTGAAGGCACTCCCAGCATCCGTGAAGGGGAGAGAGCTCGGCAGCATCATGCGCGGTTTCGCGAGCGCGCTCGACGTCCGCTGCCAGTACTGCCACGTGGCTCAGGCGGGCTTAGAGCTCGACCCAATGGATCTGATGACCTTCGATTTCGCCTCGGACGAGAACCCCCGCAAGAACAAAGCCCGAACGATGCTTCGCATGGTGGGTGTGATCAACGATGACCACTTGAGCAAGCTCGGCGTCACGGCGTCCGACCGAGTTCGTGTCGACTGCGTGACCTGTCATCGCGGCCAGAGCCGCCCCGAGATGCTGGGCGACGTTCTCGCGACGACGATAGCGGAAGACGGTGTCGAGGCCGCGATAGAGAAGTATCGTGAGCTGCGCGAGAGTCACTACGGAGGATTTTCCTACGATTTCTCACCCGGAGTGCTCGGCTCCCTCGGAGAAAGTTTGCTGTCCGAGGGCGAGGTCGAGGTTGCCATCCGCATGCTCGCTCTGGAGAACGAGCAAAATCCGGACTTCGCCTACGGGCATTACCTGAGTGGGATGGCCCATGACGAAGCCGGGCATGGGCCCGAGGCTATACAGCACATGGAGAAAGCTGTCGCACTCGCGCCGGACGGCCAGAAGCCTTTCTTCCAACGCTCGCTCGAGAAATTGAAAAACGACGGGCGGTGACCTAATCGTCGAGCTCTAGATCTAGAGAGGAACGCAGTCACACATAAACTTTGTATGGTGAAGAAACTAATCCAAGTCGTGGACCCTAGACGAACTGCAGGGCCGTTGAGAGCTTCCTCGACGCGAACCTACCGGAACGAATCAGCGGAAATGTCGAGCTGTTTGAGTTTTTGCTGGAGGTTTTGCCGGTGCAGGCCGAGGTCTCGAGCAGCCTTCGAGATGTTGCCGCCATGCGTTTCGAGAGCCCGCGTGAGGATGTCGTGCTCGAAGCGGTCGATCACTTTTTGTTTCGCGGTCTGGAAATCATCGCTCGGACCCCAGCTCGCGGTAGCATTTCCGGTCGTACCGCCGCCCCCGGAGACCTCCTGGGGCAAGTCCTCGGGGCGGATGACGTCGCCCCGACAAAAGATTGAGGCGCGCTCGAGGGCGTTTTTGAGCTCGCGTACATTTCCGCGCCACGGATGAGCAGCGAGCGCGCTGGATGCTTCCGGCGATAGCTCGAGCCGGTCGCCGCCAAACCCCTTCAAGAAATACTCCGCGAGGACCGCGACGTCTCCCGCGCGATCGCGAAGCGGCGGTATCTCGATGTCGACGACTTTGAGCCGGAAGAGCAAGTCCTCCCGAAAGGTCCCTTCCTCGACGCGCTTTTTCAGATCGCGGTGCGTCGCGGCGATGACGCGCACGTTGACGCGCACGGTGCGACCGCCTCCGAGAGGTTCGACCTCGCCTTCTTGCAGCACACGCAATAGCTTCGCTTGTGCGGAGAGCGCCATGTCCCCAATCTCGTCGAGAAAGAGCGTGCCTCGGTCGGCTTCCTGGAACTTGCCGGCGCGATCGCGATCCGCCCCGGTGAAAGCGCCTCGCTTGTGGCCGAAGAGCTCGCTCTCGACGAGCGTGTCGGGAATGGCGGAGCAATTAACGGTGACGAACGGCCCGCGCGCCACGTTCGACAGCTCGTGGAGGCGGCGGGCCACGATCTCTTTCCCGGTGCCGCTCTCGCCGAGAATGAGCACGGTGGCGGTCGTCGGCGCTACGCGACCGACGGCTTCGAGCACGTGCCGGATGGCTTCGGATTGGCCGACGAGCGGCCCGGGTCCGCGGAGGCGGCGGACTTCCGCATTCAAGTTCAAGTTCTCGCGCTTCAAGCGATGTTGCTCGAGCGTCTTCTCGACGACGTGCCGGAGCGCGTCGATCTCGTAAGGCTTGGCGATGAAGTCTTGGGCGCCGGCTTTGACGGCGGCGATGGCTGTCTCCAGGCCGGAATCCGCCGTGATCACGACGACGGGAGGTGGCGACGGCATCTCCATGATCTCGGCGAGCGCGGTCATTCCGTCCATCTCGGGCATGCGCAGATCGAGCAAGACGAGGTCGACGGTTTGCCGCTCGAGTGCGTCGAGGCATTCTTTCCCGTTGCCGCACTCGATGAAGTCATGGGCCGAGGCGCCAAGCGCGCGCACGGCGCCGCGGCGAGCGGAGGGCTCGTCGTCACAGACAATTATGCGATGTTTGCGTTCGCTCATATACGGACTCGAAAGAGAATGTTGTCGGGCTCGTTGACGAGATCGATGCGACCGCCGAGCTCTCGGACTCTTTGCTCGACGAGCGCGAGGCCGAGCCCGGTGCCGCCTTCGCCGGAAACGAATGGGTCGAACAAATGCGCTGCGATGTCTTCGGCGATGGGGGGCCCCTCGTTGGCACACTCGAAGACGAGCGCGTCGTCCTCGACGCGCAGTCTCACTCGCACGGTCGAGCCATCGGGTGCGTGTCGGATAGCGTTCAGCATCAAGTTAAAAACGACGGTCTGCCACGTCGCTGGAGTGCCTCTCGCTTCAGCGCCGTTTTCGACGGCTTCCTGGTCGATGGTGATGCCGCGACCACGCGCTTCGTGGTCGAGCACGTAGGCGGCGGACTCGATGACTTTTTCCAGCGGCGTCGTGTCGCTATGGGTGCCCGGGCGCGCAAAGCCGAGCACTTCGCGGGCGACCTCGTTCAAGCGGTCGACTTGCTCGACGATGAGGCGTAGGTCCTCGGCTTGCTCGTGATGCGTCTCCTCTTTGCCGAGCTCCTCACGCACCGTTTGAGCCAAGGCTTTCATCGACGACAAAGGATTCTTGAGCTCGTGGGCGAGTGACGCCGAGACCATGCCGAGCATCGAGAGTCTCTCTTGTTCCGCCTGGCTCCGCTCGGCGGCGAGGCGGGCGTCGAGGAGCCGCCGGATCTCGATCGCGGCCGCGAGCTGGCTGAGCACGAGCTGGATGCTCTCCATCTCGCCGTCCTCGTAACCGCCACCCACCGCGCTCGACGCGATCGCGAAAACGCTCTCGAGCTCTCCGCCGACGCGGAGGGGGAAGACCGCGTGGAGCTTCTCCTCGACGAGCGCATTCGCGAGGGGCGGCGATGGCGCGCGAAGACGGTTGAAGGCTTTCGTTCCCTGCTCGCGAAAGTAGCTCCAGATTTCCGTGTTGTCCGACCAACGGGTCTCGGCGCCGATCCATCGGCTCACTTCGTCCGAGGCGAGCTTCGTGATCTCGGCTTCGGACGCGTCGAGCTTTTGAAGCTGCTCGCTGAGCGCCGCGATCTCTTCTTGCCCGATGGTGCGTTCCCAAAGACGAGCCAGAACTTGCGAGCGTCGCGTCGCCCAGCGTGTGAGCGGCCCGAAGAAAAGACCCGCAAGCACGGCGAGCAATATGCCCCAGGCAAGAACACGGTGGAACACGGGATGGCCAGAAGCGCCGAGCGCCGGGCCAGCGAGCAGGATGAGAAAAAGCAGCGCGAGGATGCTCACAAAATGCCGAAGGCTTCGGTTCGAGAGCGATAGGCTCAGCAAGTTGTAGCGGCGCACGAAATACAAGAACGTCATCCCCAAGACGAGCCCCGACGTGTTGACGAGGATTCGCCAGACCGGCTCGGACCAAACGTCGATGAGCGTTGCGCCAAGAAGCACGAGCGCTTCGACGACTAGGACCGTCACCATGAGCCAACGCAAGAATTGCGCCAGCTCAGGCCGCTTGGCTTTGCGGCGGCCATACAGAATGAGGCCGACCGAAATGATCGTAGCGAGCGTAACGTGGAGCAGAAAGAGCTCGTACACGTCGCGGCTCACACGCGTCAGGTCGGTCTCGGACTGCCGGATGACATCTACGATCACTGGCGGGAATGCGAGAAGGCTGAGATAAGCAGGGGCGATCCAGAGCCAACTCGGACGGGGGTCGAGCATGCGCCAGATGGTGTGTGCGAGAAGCGGGAAACTCGCGAGCCAGCCGACCGATCGCGCAACATCGACGAACGGACCAACGTCCGACCAGAGCCCGGCGCTCGACAGCAAAATCGAAGCGAGCTCGTCGAGGAGCGATCCCGAGTACCAGAGCGTGAGCCCGAGCGCGAGAAGACGGATGGGTCGGTTGCCGGGAAGGATGGCGCGCTGCTGAAAGAGCTCGCGCGTGAGGAACCCGTACATGAAGGTTCCGAGCAAGAAGATGAGGAGCTCGGCGTAAAGAGCGAGGTCTTGCAGCATGGATGCGGCACCGGCCACGCGCATCTTTCGCACTGCGCACGTCTGGATAAGGTGCAGTGACAATCATGCACCTGGAGGGCTTCAAATGGCAAGTACAGACGGTTAAGTAGCTGTAACTAAGCAGCTTGTGGCCATCACTCCCTCCTGGCACCACCCTTGTAAGAGAAGGGGCTAGGAGGCAACTATGAAGGCTACAGAATCGACGCCCGGGCTCGGATCGCTACAAGGCATTCGATGGCTACTTGCCGTTGGAGCTCTGATGATGGCGGTCTCGGTCTATCGCCTCGTGGAGTCCCAGTGGGCTGGGATGTCCGTGAACGCGCAGTTCCTGACGCTCGTCACCGGCTCACTCGTTTTGTTCGGGGTGGGCGAGCTTCTCCGCAATCGTTTGCGGCTGCCCATCGCGGGCTCGGCGCTCCAGCTTTTATTTACCGTGCTCGTACCGGTTCTCTCCTGGGGAGCGGCTTATTTGAATCTGATGAGCACGGCTTGGGGAGCGGCGGTCTACGGCTTTTCGGTTGTCGCCCTCTTGGCGGCGTTTCGCCATTGTCTTCGGGAAACACTTCGCTATGACGGCGTGGCCTACCCGTTGGCCTTTAGCCTTCTCACGATTAGCTTGCCCCTCATGTCGTTCGTGACGCCGTCGAGCTCAGGTTTCATCGCGGCGGCGCTCGCGCTCGGCGCCGTGTTCTATTTTGGGGCGCGCCACATCAATCGGTTCTTGTTCCACCGCGATCGGCGTGACGGCGTCGACCGTCCCGTGCAGGCGCTCCCGTTCCTAGCGCTCGCGGTGCTGTACGTGGCGAGCTTGAGCATTTTGCAGCTTCCCGCATCCTTCATAGCCTTGCCGATTTTGGTGCTCGGTGTCGCGCTCGTTACGACGGGTGAAGAGTATTACTCGGCGCTCATGCACTCGTTGCGCGCGCGCCCCGCGTCGTGGCCGGGACGTTCGGTCGCACTGCTCTCGCTCGGGTTTGCGCTCATGGCGATTGCGGCGCCTCTGTCGTTTCTCGACAATGCAGGGCGCGTCGTCGCTATCGTGTTCCTTTCGATCGCCACGGTTCTGTTTCGCTGGAGCTTCCGCTACGCGAGCGGGAGCGCGCGCGTAGCTGCCATGCTGGCTTCCGTCGTCGGCTACTTCTGTTTTCCGACACTGCTGCCAACCGTTGTGACGGAGCCGATTTTTAGCTTGTCGGCTTGGCTCGGGCTCGAGAATCCGTTTGCGGCGATCGCGTTTGCCCAGCTCGGGCTTGCTGCCATCTTCACGTTTCTTGCGCGAGACAAAATCCGAGCCCACACGATCGTCGCGACGGTCCATTTGACGGTCATCGTGGCGATGTCGTCTGTCTCGGGCGCTTCGATCATCGCACCTCTTGCACTCGGACTCGCGTTGATATCGACATGGCTCACGCGGCGTCCCGACTGGCTCGTAGCGGCGCACGCAGCGTTTGGCGCTTCCATCCTTGCTTGGGGCGGCACATACAACATGGAGATCCTCGCCAGCGTTCTGATCGTCGGGGTCCTTGCTTATCGGGGGCTGCAATGGAAGGACTACCTGCTCCTCCCCGCGATGTTCTGGGCGTTCGTCATCGCCGGTTCCGGGATGGTGGGTTTCACGAACGGGGGAGCGCTCGAGGTCGTGCTCGCTTCCGGCCTCTTCATGGCGCTCGGTCAGCGCGTCGCGTTCTCAGCGAGCATTTTGTTGGGCCTTCTTGCGATGTCCCTTGGCATCCATGGCGAGCTCGCCTTTGCTTTCGACGCCTCGCGGAGCGTGCTCGTTCTCGCGACGATGGTGATGTTCGTTTTGTCAGTGCTGGGTTGGCGCCGCGCAAACCGTACGTGGGAGCTCGGGCTGCACGTGTCGATTCTGGGCCATGGTGCGCTCGGAATCGCATGGCTCTTTCTCGCCTTCATGAACGGCCCGATGGGTATCGAGCCCTTCATCTTCGCGCTTTTCGGCTGGGCCGTTCTCAGTCACGGAATACGCACCGAGGACGCGACCGACGTGAACGTGGGTCTCGCGTTTCTCGTGGCTTACGTGCCGTTTCACCTCTGGGCTGCCGCGTGGACCTCCTCTGTTCCGATTCTCATGTTGGCTGCGCTTTTGGTTTTACTGGCGGCGCGTTTCGCTCCGTTACCGATTCTCCAAAAGCCGGTGGCACGTTTCATTTTGTTCTGGCGCGTCGCCGCCGTGGTGGCAGCGCTCACCGTGACGGGAACAGAAACGCTGGCACTCGCGGTCGTCGTTGCACTGATGGGCGCGCTCGCCGGCAAGGTGCCTTATCGCAGCGGTCTTCTCGTCGCCGCGCATATGCTCGTCTTGGTCGAGGGCGTTTCAACGAGCTTCTTCCCGCTCGCGCTCGTGGAAGCTGCGGTAGGGGCCCTTCCGCTCGCCTCGGCGCTGGCTCTTGCCTGGATATTACTCGTGGAGGCGAGGGGACCGAAGACACTCGTGCCGTGGACGGCGTGTCTGGAAGCGATGGTTCTGTTCGGGGTCTTCGCGATCCCGGCCTCGCCGTTCACCGCCTGGGACTTCGCCGCTCTCATTGCGGTGGCCTTCGCGTTCGCGCTCCGGCATGGCGTAAACAGCTACCGCTCCGAGAGCGCCGGCTACGCCTGGCTGATGCAGCTCTGGCTCGGCGTGAGCACGCTCGTCGGCTTCCACGCCGGTTGGATCGCCTTCGGGAACGGTCGCGCACCCTACGTGCTGCTTGCGAGCGGCGTGCTCCAATATGCTCTCGCCGGACTCTTCGCCCGCGAGCCCAAAGCACTTGCGTTAGCGTCGAGCTCGAAAGCGACGGGGCATCTGCTTGCCTTTCTCGGCGGCATGGTGGGCCTCGTACGGATGCAGGCCATCCCGCTCTTTCTCGTGAGCGTCTTCTATCTCATCCTCGCTTCGCGTGAGAAAGAGAGCGTCGTGCCGTCGGTGCTGTCGGCAGGCTTTCTAGGCTTCGGTCTCGTCGCCATTGCCTGGGGACATGGCGTCGGGATGGAGTTCTACTCGCTCGCACCGGGCTTCGCGCTCGTTGCGCTATCTCTTCTGTTGTCGAAGGAGATGGGGCCGCGCTGGAGCCGTCACTTGTTCACTGCCGGGGCGGCGTTCATTTATGCGACCCCAGTGCTCGCGCTCTACGACGACATCACGTGGGCGTGGCAAGCGGTGCTCCTCATGCTCACCGTGGGATTCGGGGCCACGAGCTTCTGGCTGAGGAGCCGGCCGCTCCTCACCGTGTCGACCGCGGCGTTCGTCATCGACCTCGCGTGCTTCGTCATCAAGATCCGCGCGACTGAACCACTCTTGTTGTGGGTCGGCGGCGTGATGCTCGGTATCGCGCTCATGACGCTCGCCGCCTATCTCGAATATCGCCGCGAAGGCTTGGCTCAGCAGATCCGGGTCTTCGGTCAAGAACTAGCTCACTGGTACTAAACAAAGGAGGAAGACCATGAACGTTACTCAGCGATTCACTTTACTCGTCAAAGGAAGCATCGACGCGGTCCTCACGCGGTTCGAAGACCCCGAGCGCTCGCTCAACCAGCTCGTGCTCGATATGGAAGAGGAGCTCGAAGCGGCCAAGCGCGCCGTGGCTCGAGCCATGGCCAACGAGGATCGGCTGCGAAGCCGTACCAAATACCATGAGAAAGACATGAAGCAATGGGAGTCTGCCGCCGAGAGCGCTATGAAAAAGGGCGACGAAGACGGCGCCCGCGACATGCTGCTCCGGGCTGAGAAGGCGGAGAGGCAGCGCGATCGCTTGCAGGAGGAGCTTCACACGCAAAGCCGCGAGACGGAGGAGATCCGGGAAGCTATTGTGAATATGCACGACCGGATGCAGAAGGCCCGTTCGAGGCTCGAGCTCTTGCAAGCGCAGATGCGCCAGGGAGAGGCACGCCGGGCCATTAATAAGGTTATGGTCGGCGTGCAACGGGCGAATCTCCAAAGCGAGTTCGACCGCGTCAGCGAGCGTGTGGAGCTCCAAGCTTCGGCGGCGCGGTCCTACTTGAAGCTCGATGACGAGCTTCGGGGCGACCATCTGCGCCGCCGCGCCGAAGACTCCGACGTGGACGACGCGGTGGACGATCGGATGGCGAAGCTGCGCGGCAAGCTGAAGAAAAAGAAGAAGAAAGACAAGGAGTTCGAGGATGAGGAAGAGGTGTCGTGAACCTTCTGCGGCGGATAAAACGGCTTTTCGACCAGTCGCGCATTCGCCTCCCTCTGGCGCCGCTCCGCGCGCACGAGCTCCGTCCGGGAAGCTGGGTCCAATTTCATGACGAGACATGGCGTGTTGCGACACTCCGGTACGAAGGCGAACGCGCGGTCTTTACGCTCGCGCCTCTTGATGGGGCGGCGGGGGCGCTCGTCGTCCTCGTTGCCCCGCGAGCGAGCGGCGAGCCTTGGACGTTGAAGCAGGGCGGGAGCGAGCTATCGCTTCCGTCCGAGTTTCTCGTCGTGTTCCCGGTGGTGTAACATGCGCTCTCATCGGGAGGACGAAATATGTCGAAGGGCAAGATCAGCCGAAGGGCGCTATTGGCGGGTACGGCTGCAGCCGTTTCTGCCGCCTCTGCAAAGATACTGCCGGCGCAGGAATCCGGGACGAAAGACCCGACGAAAGTCCAGGGAGGCCCCGCGAAAGAAGTCGGTGAGCGCTCACGCTTCGAGAAACCCAAGCGGACCTATTTCAGCCCTACGCGCCAGGCGTCGAACACGCCCCTACAAGACCTCGAGGGGATCATTACCCCGGCCGATTTGCACTTCGAGCGCCACCACGCCGGCATTCCCGAGATCGATCCCGAAAGCTACTCGCTTTTGATCCATGGCATGGTGGAGCGCCCGCGTATGTTCACACTCGCGGATCTGAAGCGTTTTCCCGCCGAAGCCGTCACCCGATTTCTCGAGTGCTCGGGAAACGGCTTCCGTACCTATCGCAACCCGGAAGCAAACAAGGAGGAGACGCCGCAGCAAGTCGAGGGCCTGACGAGCACGAGCGAGTGGATCGGTGTGCCGCTAAAAACGCTCTTCAAAGAAGTCGGCGTCTTGCCCGAGGCCAAGTGGTTCCTCGCCGAAGCGATGGACGCCGCCGTGATGACGCGCAGCATCCCCGTCGAAAAGGGTTGGGACGATGCGATGATCGCCTATGGGCAAAACGGTGAAGCGATCCGGCCCGAGCAAGGCTATCCCGCGCGGCTATTCCTGCCGGGTTTCGAGGGAAGCTCGAACGTGAAATGGATCCGCCGTATCGAGCTAGCGGACAAACCATTCATGACCCGCGAAGAGACATCGAAATATACCGATCCGCTTCCCGGCGGAAAGGCCCGCCAGTTCAGCTTCGTGATGGACGTGAAATCCATCATTACTTATCCCGCTTATCCCGTCACGCTGACCGAGAAGGGTTTCCGGGAGATTAAAGGTATCGCCTGGAGCGGCCGCGGCAAGATCGTGCGCGTTGATATCAGCACCGATGGCGGCGAAAGCTGGAACAAAGCCACCTTGCAAGAGCCGGTGATATCCAAGTGCCACACGCGATTCCGCTTCGCGTG
Source organism: Acidobacteriota bacterium (assembly GCA_004356105.1). Classification (GTDB taxonomy): domain Bacteria; phylum Acidobacteriota; class Vicinamibacteria; order Marinacidobacterales; family SMYC01; genus SMYC01. Next base: position 10,111 of record SMYC01000283.1, read on the forward strand.
GGACTTTAACGGCGCACAAGCGACGCTCATGAGCCGGGCCACGGATGAGACCGGCCAGACCCAGCCCACCCACGTGGAGCTAAAGAAGCTACGCGGTCCGGGAACCTCGTACCACTACAACCACATCCGAGCTTGGACGGTACGCCAAGACGGCTCGATCGTATTTGGAGAGAATGCATGAGGATGGTGTGGCTCGCGACCATCGTGGCCGCCTTAGCGACGGCACAGGCTGAGACTGAGGACGATAAGGGTACCTTCGGCTTCGGCAGAACGCCGACCGAAGCCGAGATCAAAGCGTTGGACATCGACGTGATGGCTGACGGTACGGGATTGCCGGATGGGGAGGGCACCGTCGCGAAAGGCGAAGAGCTCTACTACCAGCTCTGCGCCTCGTGCCACGGCGTCACGGGAACCGAAGGCCCCAACGACGTGCTCGTGGGCCGCGAGCCTCGCGAAGGCTTTCCTTTCGCCACGACGACGGGCCTTTCGAGGACCATCGGCAACTACTGGCCTTATGCCACGACGCTATACGACTACACCTATCGCGCGATGCCTTTCGACGAGCCGGGAAGCTTGACGCCCGACCAGGTCTATAGCCTCGTCGCGTTCCTCTTGCACAAGAACGAGATCATTGCTGAAGACGTGATTATCGACAAGAACAGCCTTCCCGAGGTGGTGATGCCCGCACGCGACCGCTTCGTACACGACAATCGCGTGGGCGGCCCGGAGCTTCGTTAGGGCCTATTGCGGCCGATTCAAAGCGGGCCGACACATCAATCGAAATCAGCGGCGTGATTCCAAGAGCTTATCTCTCAACCACATCTAGAGCCCCATCTGCTCGAGCGCGGCGCGGCCCAATAGACCATACGGGTTGGCGAGCGTCTCCAAGATCTCGAAGTGGTTGTAGCCTTCGGCGACGAGAAGCTGTACGGGTTTCCCGGCTGCCTCGACCGCCGCGGCGAAGTCTCGCGACTGCCTTTGAAACTCTGGCGTCTCGAGTGTTCCATACGTGATGATGATGGGCGCGTGGAGTTTGTCGAGATGGCGGATCGAGCTCAGCGCCTCCTCCATCTCGTCGGTGAAATCGATGTAGCGGCTGCGCGCCGAGAGGCGTACCGGCTTCAGATCGAACATCCCGCTGCTGCAGAGTCCTCCCTTTACCACATCGGGCGGGAGGTCGAAGTCCTTCTGCCAGTCGGTCGTCAGAATGACTCCGGCGAGATGGCCGCCCGATGAATGGCCTGAGACGTAGAGCCGGTTCGGGTCGCCGCCGAAGCTCGCGGCGTTCTCGTACACCCATGCCACCGCGCGACGTACTTGATGGGCCATCGGCAGCAAGCTCTTGCCGACGTCTTGTACCCAGCTGAAGTCGGGAACGACCCAATGGGCGCCGGCGCGGATAAAGGTCTCTGCCGGGAATCCGTACGATTTGGCGGAGCCTTGCTCCCAGGCGCCGCCGTGGATGAAGACTTGCACGGGTGCTCCTGGGCGATCGGTGCGGTAGACGTCGAGCGCCTCGATGGGCTCGGTGCCGTAGGCTAGTCGCTCGGGCGGGCCCAGGCGTTCCCGCGCGGCCTCGCTGTTGGTCGCCCAGCGCCGCACGATCTGCCGCAAGTTGGCTGCGTAGACAGATTGAGTGTAGGCGTCGTCGAGCTCTTTCTGGTCCATGTCGAGCCACACGTGCGGTCCTTCTTGTCGCAGAGGGGCGAGCGCGGCGGTGGCTGCTGTGGCGGTCAAGAGCTCACGCCGTGTGATGGTCGTTCCTTTGTTTCGCATCTCGTTTTGGCTCCACTATTTCACGGGCCCATTATTTCAACTCTAAGTCGCGCCCGCGAACAAAGAGCGCCAACGTCTGGCTGCGGAGGCGAAGAGCCAGCTCGGTGAGCTCCGAGGTAAAAAAGCCAAAAAACTTGACGCCAGAGGGAGGTTTCTCGCGCAGAACTCGTCCTTTATTGCACAGGAGGTAAACATGAACCAGACGCCAAGTCACGCAACTGTGCGGTTTGTTTTGCGCAACGGAGAACCCTATCGCACGCGCCACGGTAGGTCGCCATCCAAGCGAGCCCTATCAGACTCGTTAGCCAGAACCCCGTGTTGCTCCTACTACTTCAACTTCAACGTCGCGCTCGCGAAGCTCGTCACTGCACTTCCCGCGATGAACCCACCCGCGAGGATATACATCGGGTTCTCGGCGCGCTCGCCAAATCGGCGCGTCAAGTAAAATCGGATGGCGAGCGCGACCATCGCCGTCCAGCCGGCGACAGGATTGAAAATCAAAAGGCCCGTGGCAAAGAGCACGCCGAGCTGCCGGTTCGGTCCGCCGAGCCACTGGATGAGGGCCCCCGGTATCGCCCACAGGATGAGCGCTTTGGCGAGCGAGGGACTAGCCCCCGCGGCGATGGTCGTGGCGGCGACGCGGTCCCACGGGGGGAAGAGGTCGGCTTCGAAATAGCTCTGATGAAAAAAGTAAACCGCGATCGCCGCCACGCCAAATCCTAGAAGCTCGGCGGCGTATTGCTCCCGCCGTCCTGCGATCTCCAGGTCTGGGTCTTTGCCTTTGCCTCTCAGAATCCATCCCGCTTTCAAGTCATAGCCCATGTCGGCGAAGGCGGGTCCCGTCGACGCGGCGAAGCCGATGAGAAAGGCGAGCGGGAGCGGCGGGAAGCCCAGCGCCATGCCGATCAAAAGAAAGATGAGGGCGGTGGCGAAAGCCGGAAACCACCCTGAATGCATCGCGGCGATCCCGACGATGAGCTCCGACACGAGAGCGGCGACGGCGGCGAAAAGAACGAAGCCGATGAACATCGGCGCGGACATCTCCGTCATGAGGCCCGCGAGCACTGCCATGATCGCCGCGGCGATGGTAAACGCGGAGAACGCGCGAAACAGAGCGCCTCCGACGCGTCGGTCTGGCCCGCCGGATTTGTGCGAGCGGCGGATTTCGCCCGCGATTTGAACGATCGCCACGAACCCGGCACCGATCATGAACCCGTGGGGCACGAAGAGCTCGTTCACGTCCACCTGCAGCACCGGACCCGAGTAGCCGCGGACAAGCAACCCCAAGCCGAACATGAAGAGTGCCCAGATGTTGCCGATCCAACAAACGCCGACGACATCCATCGGGATCCCGAGCGGATAGCCAACGACGCCCGCGAGCGCCCCGACGCCGAGTAGCCTCGCGCGTTTCCCGCCTTGGTCGCCGGCGATCATGCACTCCGCTGTCGCGACCCCCGCCGGCCAGAGGCCGGTCGCGGGAAAAAGCTTCGTGTCGAACAAGCGGTAAAGAAGGGTGGCGTCGATCACGAGCCCGGCAAGTGCTCCGAGCAGCATGATGGGAACGAGGTCGATACGCCCTGTCAGCCAAAGGAGCCCCATCGGCAGAAGCATGCCGTTCGCGCCCCCGAACGTGGCTGCGGAGATGACCGTTTGCAGGAGGTTCTGGCGCTGCAGGTCCCGGAACTGGCTGAAGAGCGCGACGGGGATGCGGCTCACCGCAATCGCGGTGATAGCGGCGATGATGGACGTGTTGGCGCTGATGCCGATGCGCGTCAGAAGCTCCAGGCCGATGATCGTTCCCACGACCGCGAAGACGATCGCGAAAGCGAGCGTCGTGGGCTCGAAGACGGATGGGTGTCGCGCCCGGGTAGACATGGTGGGTAGACTATCAAACGGAGGAACGCATGAAGAAAGAAGAACTTCAAAAGATGACGCGGCGACGCTTCCTCGAGTCGGCGGCCGTCGTAGGGCGGCGGCGACGGCCTCTGAAGGAAAAGCAGGGGAAGTAGCGGAGACCGACCCCGAGCGCTCCAAGCTCGAGCAGATCGTGGCGCAATACGGTAGCGAAATCGGTGATTTGAGGCGGGTGACATAGCGATGGCGGTATTCGAAGTCGAGAGCTGGACCGTGAAGGAAGGCAAAGAGCAAGAGCGCGCCGAGGCCATGCGCCAATGGCTGTCCTGGGTCAAAAGAGCACCGAGAGCTTTTTCCCGAATGGAAGAGCCTGCGCTACTTCAACAAGTATGTCGTGGGGGAGGAGACCGGACGCCACCTCGTGATTTGGGAGTATGAGAGCCTGACGGCGTTTGAGGAATACAAGAAGCGGCGGGCGAACTACGAGGGGCCTTACGAAGAGTACAAGGCGAACGGTCCGTACTATAAAGGTGTCTTCGACCACAGTCGGATGAAGATGGAGTTTTGGAACGACGTCGACCGGGATATGTGGATCGAATAATCTAGAGCAGCTGCGCCACTGCGGCGGCAACCATCCGGCGAGCTAAAAGCACGGGCTTTCCGGTGAGCTCCGCCATCTTCCCGCGCATCGCTTCGGTGTAGCCCATGCAGTGCATGACGATGAGGTCGGAATCGGCGAGCTCTCGGGCGGCCTCGTAGAAACGGTCGCCGTCATAGGGCGACGCGTGGCTCGTGATCGCATCGACCGACGCCATCTGCTCCGCGAGCGGCACGAGCACGCCGAGCTTCGACGACGCTGCTCTGAAGGCGGCGACGCCGTGATCGACGATGGGCTGGGCCTTCAACAAGAGATGCTTCGAGCGGAGCGTGTCGAACTTGCCGGTGCACAGCAGTACGAGAAAGTCGTAGTCCGAGCGATCGCATCGCTCGACGATCGCGTGGACCCTTTCGTGGACGGCTTCCGCCCGAAGCGTCACTTCCGAACAGTCCGTGAGCCGAGAGACCAGCCGAGCGTCATCAGCCTTGGGGGCTGTGGGCGCGAGCCCGTCGATGGCGTCGCGCGATAGCCCGTCGAGCGCCCCAAACTCCTCGACCTCGAGCTCGCCCGGCCAAAAAGGCCGCATCTCATCCACGATGTCGGGCCGGGGCGCCTGACCGATGGTGATGAAGGCGGCACGCTTTCCCATTGGGCGAGAGTAACATAGGATTCCGCTACAAATGACGAAAGCGAAACGCTTTATCGAGCTCGATGAGCTCAGCTCGCTCGCCACAGGCGCCTGGATTCTCGGCGCGGGTGGCGGGGGAAACCCCTATCATGCGTATCTGAATATGAGAGAGCTCTACAAGCGCGGTAAGCGGGTGGAGCTCATGGATCCAGAAGAGCTTGCGGATGACGACTGGGTGGCGTGCGTGTCCAACATGGGCGCCCCTCTCGTCGGCGAAGAGCGGCTGGGCGATCCGCAGACGGCGGCGAAGCCCGTTCAGATGATGGAGGAGTTCTTGGGAAAGCGGTTCTGCGGCATCATGTCGCTCGAGATTGGCGGCGGTAACGCGATCCAGCCGCTGCTCGCTGCTTCTGTGATGGACCTTCCCGTGATCGATGCCGATTGTATGGGGCGCGCGTTTCCCGAAGCGCAGATGACGAGCTTCGCGATTGGCGGGCTTACCTGCTACCCCCTGTGTCTTGCGGATATCCGGGACAACACCGTGATCATCCCGCGAGCGGCGAGCTGGAAATGGATGGAGCGCATCAGCCGCAAGATTTGCACCGAGGTCGGCTCCATCGCGGCGACCTGCAAGGCGCCGCGCACCGGGAAAGAAGTCAAAGAGTGGGGCATTCACAACACGACGACGAAAGCCATCCGAATGGGGGAAACGGTGCGTCGCGCGCGCGAGCAGCACCAGGACCCAGTCGTTGCACTTCTGGAATCGGAAGGTGGGCGCCGTCTCTTTCGCGGCAAGGTCGCCGATATCGATCGCCGGACGACGGAAGGTTTCCTCCGCGGCTCGGCGGAGATCGACGGGCTCGACGAGCATCGCGGGCATCGTTTTCGTCTCGAGTTTCAAAATGAGTTCGCGATTGGCGCTCTCGACGGAGAGGTGGTCGTCATGGTGCCCGAGATCATCTGCATCATGGATAGCGTCTCCGGAGAAGCCGTGGGTACCGAGACGCTCCGATACGGTCAGCGGGTGTCGGTGATAGCACTCAGAGCACCCGACGTTCTCATGACGGAAAAAGGCCTCGAATTTGTCGGGCCGCGCGCGTTCGGCTATGACCTCGAGTTTCGCTCGGTGTTCGTATGACGCCCGAACGACTCTAAGCTACCCGAAGAAAGAGGTCGAGCTCATCATCGAGAATTTCGACTACGAGCTCGTCGAGGGTTAGGCTACCGCCTTACCTACTGCGTGATCTCGACCGAGATCAGAAGAATCTGCTACTCACGGTGGCTTTCCGTGCCGACCTCGTGCAGGTCGGCTGCGTCAGAGTCCGACGCGCTCGACGTCTCGCCCAGGACAACGGTCTCGCCCGGACGTCTCGAGCGTCGTGGTCGCAGCGATATATTGGATCTCGCCGCGGTCTCCCACGCGTCCAACGAAGGGCGTGAGATCCAAGCGTACTTGCTCGTCACCCGATGGCCCAAAGACGGTCGCTTTGGCCTCGAAACCCGTCTCGACGGAAACGAATTCGGTGGCGGCCGTGCCGCAATAAGGTTGGAACAACAGCGGAAGCGCCGTGCCGGTCGCGATGATCCCCGCGCTGCCCTCGAGCAGGCGGAGCGTGAAGCCGGCGGTCACGCGCTCACCCGTTGCGGCGCGCGCGCCGAGCGAAACGGCGAGAGCGTCTCCCGCGATGGGGAGCGTTCCGATGTGAAGAGGGCCGAGCGAAGCCTTCCAGGCGATGCGGACGTCGAGGGCGTCGAGATCGCTCGCCGTGCGAGGCTGATGTTTCAACACGACGGACCGGAGGGGCTGGTCCAACCGATCCAGGGTCGCCGTGCGCGCGTCGAGTGTTACGACACCTTGGTCGCCGAGCGCAGCCTGGGCGAACGTTACGTTGATATAGTACGGGCAGATGAGGCGCATCGGCATCGACGTCGGCGGCACGAACACCGATGCGGTCCTCATCGAAGACGACCGCGTTGCGGCTGGCGTCAAGACGACCACGACCGAGGACATTACGGGCGGCGTGTTGCGCGCGCTCGAAGACCTCGTTGTGGAGCTTGGCGAAGGGGGCGTCGGCGCGTTGGACGCCGTCATGATCGGCACAACCCACTTCACCAACGCCGTTGTCGAGCGGCGCGCGCTCTCGCCGATCGCCGCCCTTCGTATCGGGCTTCCCGCGAGCGCGTCCCTTCCTCCGTTCGTCGATTGGCCCGAGGATCTCACCGAGATCGTGCGTGGGGAAGTGTTTCAAGTGGAAGGCGGCCATGAAATTGACGGGCGGCCGATCGTTCCGTTCGATGAAAAGGCCGTGCGCAGCGCCGCTCGCCGGATACGCGACCTCGGCCTGCGCTCGGTTGCGGTCGCAAGCGTCTTCTCACCGCTGAACCCGGATTGCGAGGATCGCGCCGCGGAGATTCTTCTCGAAGAATCGGACGGGGAGCTCGACATCACGCTTTCGAAAGAGCTCGGGCGAATCGGACTCCTCGGACGTGAGAACGCGACGCTTCTCAACGCGACCATCATCGACCTCGCGCGCCGCACGACCCGCGCTTTCACAGCAGCGCTGCGCGAGAGCGGCATCAAAGCACCTCTTTTTCTGACGCAGAATGACGGTACGGTGATGCGGGCCGATTACGCCGAGCGCTATCCGGTCTACTGTTTCGCTTCCGGTCCGACGAACAGCATGCGCGGGGCGGCCTTTCTCTCCGGCATCGAGGACGCACTCGTCGTGGATGTCGGTGGAACGACCACTGATGTCGGCTGCCTCAAGGCGGGCTTTCCGCGCGAGGCGAATAACGTTGTCGAGATTGGAGGTGTGCGCACGCTCTTTCGCATGCCCGATCTTCTCTCGATGGGGCTCGGTGGCGGCACGCTGATTGGGGATGGTGTGAGCATCGGCCCTCAGAGCGTCGGTTTCCGCTTGACGGAGAAGGCGCTCGTTTTCGGAGGCGATACGCTGACCGCAACCGACGTAGCCGTTGCGTCTGGATTGACGGAGATAGGCGACGCGACGAAGGTGCGCTCTCTTGACCCCGCGCTCGTCGATACCGCGCGCCGCACCATGGCGGCGATGATCGAAGAAGGCGTCGACCGTATGAAGAACGATGCCGCCGACACGCCGCTCATCGCGGTCGGCGGCGGGGCTTTTCTCGTTCCCGAGCGGGTTCCGGGTATTTCCGAGGTCGTGCACGTGCAGCATCAAGAGGTGGCGAACGCCGTGGGCGCGGCCATCGCTCAAGTGAGCGGGGAAGTGGACCAAGTCTTTAGCGATATGGGACGTGACGCTGCGATCGACGCTGCGACGAAGATGGCGCAAGAGCGGGCGGTCCTCGCGGGCGCCGATGCGGAGACGCTTAGCGTCGTTGACGTAGAGGATTTGCCGCTCGCCTATCTCCCGGGAGATTCGAGGCGGGTGCGCGTGCGCGTCGTGGGAGAGGCGCTAGCCGGCTGAGCATCAAAGAATGCGGAAGGCGACATCCGGAGCAGAACGTAACTCAGAGCAGCACTTCGACGCCGTACTGTTTGAACATGGGATCGGCGGTCACAACCGGCTCCCGGTGGTGCTCGGCGGTAGCGATGATCAATCGATCGCATGGATCGTTATGAATAGCAGGAAGTTCCGTCGCGCGAATGCAGATCGGGAGATCCAGCGGGAGCACCTCAATATCGTGGTGCTCCAGGATAGCTGCGAACCATTCAGAGGGGCGAGCGGGCAGTTCCAATTTGCCCTTTCGGTGTTTGATTCCGATTTCGAAGCCACTGATGGCGGACACGTATACGGTCGGCTCAGCATTGATAAGCTGGCGCACCGGCTCGGACAGCCGATCTCCGCCTTGGACAAGCCAAAGGAGCGCGCAGGTATCCAATATCACGGAATAGCCTCTGGCCATTCGTCTTCTGAGAGCGGTTCCACGGGGTCGTAGTTGATACGGATCTGTCCCATTAGGGGATGAGGCTCGAGACGGTTGCGTTTTCGGTGAGGCAGCAGATCGGCGATCGGCTTGCCATTGCGGCAGATCAGCACCTTCTCGCCGGTCCTCTCGATCTCGGCCAGAAGAGCCGAAAGCTTCGTTTTTGCCTCATGAACATTGACGATTTTCATGAAATCTCCATAGTGAACTATGTAAACTTAGTTCACATGGTTGTAAATGTCAAGCGCCCGGCGGCGCCTGTCTGGAGCGGGCTCAATCGCGAAGCTATGCTGGTCTGTTCAAACGATACGTTGTTGCGGGTGGGCACGGGACGCTCTTCGATGGGCCTCCTCGTCCACATTCATCATGCTCCACATTCGAGCCGTATGAGCGCCATTCCGAATCTGGCGCTTCCTGAGCGAAAGAGGCTGCGGAAACAACCCATACTCCACCCGTAAGACCGCGCGGATTCTAGCGGACATCACGCCATCCGTTATCGGATCGCGATAGTGGAGTTAGACTGAGAGCGGTAATGCAACACGATGCGGGTTTCAAACAAGGGGACGAGGTCATCCGGGAAACTCTCGAGGAACTCGCCGCCGAACAGGATTTGAGCTACGAGGCCATCGACCTTCGGGAGTCTCGTCCTGGAATCTACGTCTACAGTCTTCGGGGGACGCGGAAATCGATCGCGTTTCGTGAGCGTGAGATTCGTTATGCCGCGAAATCGGAAACGCTGGCACGCTTCGTCACGCCGCGTTTACGCGCCGTCTTCAAAGACCTGTGGTGGGAAAAAGCTCTGGTGCTGATGGGCGTCAAGAACAAGTAATCTCTGCCCCAACGGTCTACTCGTAGCGGAGGGCTACCATCGTGTTCACCGTGGCGGCGCGGCGCGCAGGGAGGTAGCACGCCAACACCGAGAACAGCGCGAGCACGAGCGTCGTTCCGACGAACACTACCGGATCGGTGGCGCTGACTTTGTACAGCATGCTGCTGAGCAATTGGCCCGCGCCCAGCGCTAGCGCCAGGCCGATACCGAGACCCCACGACGTCAGGTACAGCCCTTCGCGCAAGACGAGCCCGATGGCGTCGCGCTCTGTGGCACCGAGAGCCATTCGGATGCCGATCTCGCGAGTGCTCTGGGCCACCATGAAAGAACGAACGCCGTACACACCCGCGGCGGCGAGAAACAGAGCTAGCCCACCAAAGAGCGAGAATAGTTGCGCTCCCGTTCGTACGAGCCACAACTCGGCGCTTCCGTCGAAGTGCTCGCGCAACGTCGTCGAGGTCAGGATCGGGAGACGCTCGTCGGTTGCATGTATTTGCTGCCGGACGGACTGGAGTAAATCGGCCTCGTTGCCCTCGCTTCTTTGTGAGACGCGTAAGTGAACGTGTGCGTTGGAGCGGAACTCCTGACCGAAAGGTACATAGATGTAGGGCTCGGCGCGGGCCGGAATGAGACTTTGCTGCAGGGTCGGCACGACGCCGACGACTTCGAGAGCTCTCGTCCCTTTTTCGGAATTTGGCTTGCCGTATTGAATGGTCTGTCCCAACGGCTCTTCTTCGGGGAAGAGACGCCGCGCCAGCTCTTCGTTGATGATGGCTACCGGTGGCGACGAGGCGCTCTCTTCCTCGAAACGGTTGAAAGTTCGGCCGCGGAGGAGCGGCACATCGAGGGCTCGAAAGTAATCCGCGCCTATCGCGTTGAAGCCGGCAGACACCGATAGGTCCTCCGCGCTTCCGTCGTCGGGCTCGGGGCCTCCTGCCCGCCGAACCCGTTCGCCCAGACGGACATTCCCGAAAGGCACGGTGGCGGCAATGCCGGCATATTCGATGCCAGGAAGCGCGCGCAGGTCATCCATCAAATCAACATAGAGTTGGCGCCCTCTAGCCTCGTCGTAGCCAACGAGTCCCGCGTCCATCTCGATCAATAGGCTTTGGTCTAGGCTGAAACCTGGGTCGAGGCCGGCTGCTTCGAAAGCGCCGCGGATGAAGAGGCCGCCGGCGGTAAGAAGGGCGAGCGACAGCGCGAGCTGCCCCACGACGAGCAAGTTTCGCGCACAAAGCAGCCGGCGTCTTCCTGCTTCGATGGAGGCGCCGACGGTGTCCTTGAGGTCGGGGACGACATTGGGTCTCGAGCTCTTCCAGGCGGGGCCCAATCCGAAGATCAGCGTGCTCAGAAGGCAAAAACCGAGCATCGCGACGAGTACGCGCGCGTCCAGGTGCGCGTTCAGCGAAATCCCGAAAGGAATCACCGCTTCGAGAGTGCTCGTGAGAAATCGCATCCCTCCGTAGGCGAGGAGCAAGCCTGCGAGACCTCCGGCGAGCGAGAGGAGCAATCCTTCCGTCAGCAACTGGCGAATCAAACGTCGGCGGGTGCTTCCGAGAGCCAAGCGTATGGCAATTTCTCGGCGGCGCGACGTGGCCCTCGCGAGCATCATGTTGGCTAGATTCAGGCACGCGATCAGCAAAACGATGCCGGCCATGGCGGAGAGAACGACTGAGGCCAACGTCACTTCGGACTGATCCATCGGGCTGGTGCTGAGCCCGAGACGTGAACGAGGGTGGGTTATCAGCGTGTGTTCTTCGCTCTCGTCCGGGAACTCGCTCTCGAGCTGTGCGGCGAGAACACCCAGACGCGTATCGGCCTCGACCTGAGACAAGCCCGGCGCGAGTCGACCCACGACGAACAATTTCGAGTAGCCACGATTCGTGAGCGAGCGTTTCTCTCCATCCAGATCTGTTCCGAGGACTTCATACATGCCTAGCGGCAGCCAGAGCTCGGGCGTCAACAAGGCCATCGTCCCGCTAAATCCTTGCGGCGCGATGCCGACGATCGTGAACGGGCTACCGTTGACGCGCACGGTTTTGCCGATGAGCTCGGGGTCCCGCCCCTGCTTGTTCCAATATCCGTAGCTGACGATCGCCACCGGGATGGCGCTCTCGGGTCTCTCCTCCTCGGGAGTGAAGCCTCTCCCTTCCAAGAGCTGGACCCCAAAAGTGGAAAAATAGTTGCTCGAGATCAGCTCGATAAAGGTTCGCCGGGCCGTATCTCCTTCGTTGATTCCCACAAACGCCATATCGTGTGCGGCGAGGCTTGCGAAAGCCTCGTTTCTCTCGCGAATGTCGCGGTAGTGCGGATAAGAGAAGGCGCGATACGAGTCCGGCCGCGTGATGTTCTTGCTGTAGAGCCCCACGATCTCCTGCGGATTCGTAATCAGCAGCGGGCGCAAGAGCATGCCGTTCACCAGGCTAAAAATGGCGGTGTTGACCCCTATCCCCAAGGCAAGGATCAGAACCGCGAGCGCGGCAAAAACGGGTGTTTTGACAATTGTGCGTATTGCGTAGCGAATGTCTTGGAAGAAGCTGTCCAATTCGATTCCTTTTTAGATTCCCGGAAGGTTATACGAAGGGCGACGCCTAGCGGTTCATCCCAATCACCGTGCTGACGACCCTTTGGCTATTCACGACATAGTTCGGTACGGCCGACCTCGGCTGATGCGCCAGGTCATCGCAAGCGGCATGAATTCCGTGGTCGTCGGGATCGTAGCTGGGCTCATTGCCACCGCGTGGCGCTGCTCCCTCGTATCGTTCCCGCCCTGCACGCCGCGCGTGTGGACCCGATACGAGCGCTGCGCTACAAAGTACAGCAGCTATCCTGCTGAGCGGCGGCCCTTCACGGCCTTCCACCGGTCCACGATGTCCAGGCCCTTCTTCCTGCGCTCTTCGAGCATCTCGAACCACGCATCCACGAGCTCGGTGAGCTCGATGAAATTGCCGTCGGGGTCGAGGAGTGCGACGCTGATGAAAAAACCCGTATCCTTCGGCGGGTAGAGGAGCTCCACACCGCGCGCCTCGAGCTTTGCGGCGAGCGCGTGGACGTCGAAGACGTTGAAGGCGAGCTTGACGGCGCCGACGCCCGACTTTCTGTCGTCGGGGAAGTCGTCGATGGGGTGGATCGCGAAATGGATGTCGCCGACATTTCATCCCCAATGCGGGAGGGTATCGCCGTGGCGTTCTTCCTCGAGAGGGAGGTCGAGGACGTTGCGATAGAACGTGGCAAGCCGCTCCGGGTTCTCGGAGACGAGCAAAATGCCTGAAAAGAACTCCAGGCTCGTTTCGCTCATGGGCTCATGGGCTCAGTTGATTTGGAGGCGATTGTCGATGCCGATCACGCCAAACGTGCTGCGTACGATCGACTCGGCTTGGATCCTCTCGATTTTATTTCGCACCGCTCCGGTCAGCATGACGTTCGGGCCGTCGACGATGATATGGATGGGCGGGTTCGTCCGGTTCGCATACGTGAAGAACAGCTCGTGCCCGTAGATGTTCCGGAACAAGCGCTCTCTCAGTTGTTCATCGGACGCCGACGCGGGCAGGATTTCGAGCACGTTTTTGAGCTCGCTCACGCCGCGCACCCTCCCGAGGCGCTCTTCGAGCTCGCTCTTTTTGAAGCCCATCGTTACGTAGCCGGTCAAGACCACGATGCCGCCATCTTGTAGCTGGAAGCCGACATCGTCGAACACGGTGTAGTGGGGGTAGCTCAAGACTTTGCTGACGAGCTCCTTGACGAGGGCTTCGTCGCTTTCGGCCTCGCCGACGACGAGCTCGTCTTCGACGGCCGTAACACCCTCGACGCTCAGCGCGACCTCGATGGCCTTCATCTTGACGTAGACACTGGCGGGCTCGCCGCGTAAGGTCACGGTGTCGCCGGAGACGATGATTTCGGCGACTTCCTTGTCGAGCTTCACGTCTTTCAGCTTAGTCCACACGGCGTCTTCGAGGGCCTGGTCGGACTCTTGGCCCGAAGCTTGGCCCGACATTGGGGCTGCGAGCAAGATTACGAGCAGGGCCACCATGGACATCCCGAGCCTTCTCATCATGCCTGCATTCTAACGCGGTTGCCCCCTCGAGGGCGCGGCAGTAGAGTGGCGCCATGGCGACCAAGAACTATTGGCTCATGAAGAGCGAGCCCGATGTCTATAGCATCGATGATCTGAAAAAGGAAAAGCAGGCCTATTGGGAAGGCGTTCGAAACTTCAAAGCGCGCAACAACATGCGTGAGATGAAGATGGGAGACGGCGTTTTCTTCTACCATTCGAACACGAACCCGAAAGCCATCGTGGGGATCTCACGCGTCTGTAAGGAAGCCTATCCGGATTTCACTCAGTTCGACGCGAAGCACAAGTACTACGAAAAGCGCGCGACGAAGGAAAAACCCTATTGGTTCATGGTGGATATCGAGTTCGTGGAGAAGCTCGACGAACCATGGTCGCTCGAGATGCTTCGAGAAGTCGCCGAGCTCGAGAACATGGCGCTTCTCAAAAAGGGTCAGCGCCTGTCGGTGCAAACGGTGACGCCCGACGAGTGGAGAACGATCTGCAAGCTCGCAGGCGCGTCTTCGAAGGTCTAATCTAGGGCGTGGGTGGTGTCTTGCTGCGTCGTTCGCGCGGGCGCTCGGCCCAGCGAAGCTTCTGCCGCAAAACGCGAAAGTAGTTCTTGTCGCGAACGCTCACTAGCTTGACGGCGTTGCGGCTCTTGCGGACCCGAATGATGTCGCCAGGCTCGAGCAACTCGCTGACCTGCCCGTCGAACGTTATGTAGACCTCTCCGGGATCGCCCCGGAGCGTGAGCGTGACGATGGAGCGATCGGGGATGACCACCGGTCGATAGGCCAAAGTGTGCGGGCAAATCGGCGTCAAGATCATCGTTTCGAGTTTCGGATGGATGATGGGGCCGCCCGCCGCGAGCGAATAGGCCGTCGAGCCCGTCGGCGTCGAGACGATGAGCCCGTCGGCGCGGATGATAGCGACGAATTGATGGTCGACATCGACACTCACTTCGATGATGCGGGCGATGGCGCCTTTGGTGATCACGGCGTCGTTGAGCACACGCTCGGTGAGGATGACCTCGCCCTTGCGCTCGAGCTCGGCGGTTAGAAGCGATCGGTGCTCGATGCTCACATCGCCGTCGACGATTTTCTCGAGTGTCTCGTAGAGATCTTTCAGCGCGACGTCGGTGAGAAATCCGAGACTTCCGAGGTTGACGCCAAGGATCGGAACTTGCCGTGAGCGCATGGCGCGAACGACCGAGAGCAGCGTACCGTCACCGCCAAGGACGATGAACATGTCCGCGTCCTTCGGCATCTTGTCGAGTGAAAAGCTCGCTCCCGTTCCGACTCTCGTCGCGAGCACCGACTCGAGCGCGTGCTTGATGCCGCGCTCGTCGAGCCATTTGGTGAGGTCTTGAATGATGCTCTTCGCTTCTTTGGCATGCCCTTTAGCGACGATGGCGACTTTCTTCAGTTTCAGCTTCTTGTCTTTCATGAGGATGCTTTCGCCAGCAAGAAGAATTCCTGATTGCCGTCAGCACCCTTCAGCACGGAAGGTGTTGTGGCAAGTACTTCGAGACCGAGCTTCAGAACAGTTTCTTTGACGCTCGAGACGGCTTTTTCGTGTTTACTCGGATCGTGCACGAGGCCGCCGCGCTCGATCTCGCTCGGACTCAGCTCGAATTGCGGCTTGACGAGCATCAAGATATGACCGCTCGGCTTCAATATTGCCTTCAGCGCCGGCAAGACTTTCGTGAGCGAGATGAAAGAGACGTCGATGGTAACGAGCGCGAAAGGCTCCGGAAAATCCTCCGCCGTCAGGTAGCGTGCATTCACCTCATCGCGCACGTGCACTCTCGGATCGGAGTAGATCTTCCAATCGAGCTGCGCCTGGCCGACATCGACAGCCGTCACTTCAAGAGCCCCGCGTTGTAGCAGGCAATCGGTGAACCCGCCGGTGGAGGCACCTATGTCGAGCACGTGCAGACCGGTCACATCGAGCGTTAGCGCATCGAGGACTCCGGCGAGCTTCTCGCCGCCCCGTCCCACGAATGTTTTCAGGGGTCGGCGCCAGCGTAGCTCGGCGTCCTCTGCTACGACAGCGCCCGGTTTGTCGACGGGCGTGTCGTCGACAAGAAGCTCGCCGGCGAGAATGAGCCGCTTCGCTTTCTCACGCGTCGGGACCATGCCACGTTCTACGACGAGCTTGTCGACGCGCTTTTGTGCCATCGTCGGTGGTGGTCAGGAGGTTCGGCGAAGGAACCGCTTGGCGAGCTCGGCCAGAGGTTCGGCGCGCTCACCGAAAGGAACGAGCGCGTCGAGGGCCTTCGCCACCAGCTCCTGAGCTTTCTCACGGGCCTTGTCGATCCCATGCATTTGTGGATAGGCGGCTTTGCCGGCTCGGGCGTCCTTGCCCGCCGACTTTCCGAGTGTGTGGGCCGTTCCCGTCACATCGAGAATATCATCGATAATTTGGAAGGCTAGTCCTATGTGCTCGCCGTATAGTGTTAGGCCTGCGATGTCGTCTTCGGAGCCGCCACCGATAATCGCGCCGACCTCCGCTGCCGCGCGAATGAGAGCGCCCGTTTTAAGGCGATGGATGAACTCGAGGCCCGCGGCGTCGGCGGGCGTCCGCTCGGCCTCGAGATCGGCGACTTGGCCGCCCACCATGCCGCTGGCGCCGGACGCTGCCGCGAGCCGCGCGACCGCGCGCAGCCGCTTCTCGGAATCAACGGGCGAGTCGCCTTCCGCGAGCACCTTGAACGCATGGGTCTGGAGCGCGTCTCCCGCGAGGATGGCGATGGCGTCACCGAAGACCACATGAGAGGCCGGTTTTCCACGACGGAGTGAATCGTCGTCCATGGCAGGGAGGTCGTCATGCACGAGCGAATAGGTGTGGATCATCTCGAACGCGGCCGCCGCGGGTAAGGCGTCTTCCATACGACCGGAAACCGCCTCCGCGCACGCCAATACGAGAATCGGCCGCATCCGTTTACCCCCGGCAAACAGGCTGTAGCGCACCGCACGAGAGATAGTCGCAGGCGGCGTGTCCTCGCCGGGCACGCACCTGTCGAGAAACGACTCGATGAGGGCAGCTCTCTCGGCCAGATAATCGTCGAACGGGATGCTTGTGTCCCTGGACTGACGGCTCACGACAGGTTTCATTCGTCGAGCTCCAAAGGTTTGCGACCCACCGGCTCCCCGTCCTCGTTGGTTTGGAGCACCTCGATACGTTTTTCCGCTTCCTCGAGCTTGCTGTTGCAAAAACGCGCTAGCCCCACGCCGTGCTCGTAGCGCGCGAGCGATTTCTCGAGACTCAGATCGCCTTGTTCGAGCTCGCGCACGATGGCCTCGAGGGTTTTGAGCGCGTCCTCGAAATCCTTCGGCGTGATGTCTTCAGGTTGTTCGCTCGTCATCTTTGTCTTCCACCCGGCAGTGAAGACTACCTTTGTCGAGATCGACTCGCACCGCGTCGCCTACCGCCGCGTCGGCCGCTCGACGCAGAAGTCTACCTTGAGCCGTCCACGTAAGGCTATAGCCACGACCGAGAACACCGAGAGGGGAGAGCGCGTCGAGCTTGGCGCCGAGTCTGCCGAGCGTCCGGTGGGCCCCCTCCCTTGTTTTAAGCTCGGCTGCGTCGAGACGCCCGGATAAGGCCGAGAGCGTGGCGCGCGCCTGGCCGAGCTTGTGGTCTATCCGCTGCGCTTCGAGCCGCCTGGTGGTCTCGTCGAGGCGTTTTGCGAGTGTCGCGAGGCGCCGTTCGACGAGGCCCCGGATGCGGTAATCGGCCTCGTCGACTTGCTGGCTGCGGCGCTCGACGCCGTGGCGAACCGCCATGAAAGCATGATGGGCCGCGACTCGCTGCACCTTCGCCTCGAGTCGATCGCGCCCGGCGAGGACGGCCTTGTCCAATCGCCCTTTCAGAACCGTGACGTGCCTGAGGAAATCTTCCTTGCGCTCCACCACAATCTCCGCGGCGGCCGAAGGTGTTGCGGCGCGTCGGTCGGCCACGAAATCCGCGATGGTGAAATCTGCCTCGTGTCCAACCGCGCTCACGACTGGGATGGCTGATGTTGCAATCGCCCGCGCGACCGACTCCTCGTTGAACGGCCATAGATCTTCTAGAGATCCTCCGCCGCGGGTCACGATGAGCACGTCGAAACCGCCCAAGCGATTCAAGACCCGGACACCTTGGGCGATCTCCGCCGCGGCCATGCTTCCTTGCACTTTGGCGGGGTAGACGAGCACCTCGAGATTCGGATAGCGCCTGTGGAGGATACGGCACACGTCGCGTACGGCGTCCCCCGAAGGCGAAGTGACGATCCCTACCCGTTGCGGCAGAAGCGGGAGAGGTCGCTTGAGGCTCTCGGCGAACAGGCCCTCTTTTTCGAGCTTGGCTTTCAGCTGTTCAAAAGCGAGCTGGAGCTCTCCTTTTCCGCGCGGCTCGATCCGCTTCACTCGAATCTGATAGTTGCCCCGCGGCTCGTAGACGGTAATGTGACCCCAGACGAGCACCGCCATCCCATCCTCGGGACGAAAGCGCACGCGTCGCGCGTCGCTCTGAAACATCACGGCGGAAATCTGTGCCTGGTCGTCCTTGAGCGTGAAGTAACGGTGACCCGAGGAGGGGCGTTTCAAGTTCGAAAGCTCGCCGGCAATCCAGATCCCGGTGAAGGCGTTTTCGAGATGGTTCTTGATGTGGCGCGTGATCTCGCCGACCGAGTAAATCGTACGTTCCGCGTCGCGACTCACTGAGGAGGACGAGGACGAGGACGACACTTTTCCTACGGGCTTGAGAGGTCCGCTTCCGTGAGCTTGAAGCGCTTGATGTCGCGAGCGAGCCCGGTCTCCTCGTCGATATCGATGATGACGCCGCACATCCAAGGGTTCGCCTTCGCGGTCTCGAACTTGGTGGGGATCCCTTTCAAAAAGCGAGGGAGCGATGTTTCGGGTGCTATGCCGATGACGGAATCATAGGGGCCGCACATACCGAGATCGGTGATATAGGCCGTGCCTTTGGGGAGGATACGCTCATCCGCGGTGGGAACGTGGGTATGGGTTCCCACCATTGCGGAAACGCGTCCGTCGAGATACCAGGCCATCGCCATTTTCTCGGACGTTGCCTCGCCGTGAAAGTCGATGAGGATGAACTTCGTCTTCTTGCTGAGGGTCTCGAGCTCGCGGTCGATGCCTTGGAAGGGACAATCGATGATGGGCATGAAGACGCGGCCCTGCAAGTTGACGACGGCGACGTCGAGCCCTGACGCGGTGGTGGCGACGTAGCTTCCGCCCCCTTGGCACGAATCGGGGTAGTTGATCGGGCGCAAGAGGCGGGGCTCGCGATCGATATAGCCGAGAATCTCTCTCTTGTCCCAGACGTGGTTTCCGGTCGTGAGCACGTCGACACCCGCCTCGAAGAGCTGGTCCGCGATATCCGGCGTGACGCCGAAGCCGGCCGCGGCGTTCTCTACGTTGATGACGATGAGGTCGAAATCGTCCCGGCGGCGGAGGTGCCGAAGCCCGTCGCGGACGATCTTACGGCCCGCTTTGCCGACGATGTCGCCGGCGACGAGAAGCTTCACTTCACTGCCGTCTCGGCGGTTTGCGAGGACGAGGAACGGCCCGCGATCCGCGCCGGAGTCTCGGCGATACGAAAAATCTTGCCGTTATCGACGAGGGCGGCCTTCAAGACTTCATCGACGACATCCACGAGCTTGAACTTGATATCCCTCCGGACGTAAGAAGGAAGCTCGTCCACGTCCTTGCCATTGATCCTCGGAAGCACGACGGTATCGATCTTCGCGCGCCGCGCGGCGAGAACTTTTGACGTCACGCCACCGACAGGAAGCACGTTCCCGCGCAGCGTGATCTCCCCGGTGAGCGCGACGTTGCGGCGAATGGGCGTATCCGTGAGGACCGAGATCATCGCGATGGCCATCGTGACGCCCGCCGAGGGGCCGTCCTTGGGGATGGCGCCCTCCGGGATGTGGATGTGGATGTCATGCGTCGAAAAGCACCTTTCGTCGATGTGAAAATCCGCGGCTCGCGAGCGCGCATAGGAGAGCGCCGCCCTCGCGGATTCTCGCATCACCTCTCCAAGGGTGCCCGTCAAAATCAGCTCGCCTTTGCCTTTCATCACCATCGCTTCGACGAATAATATCTCGCCACCGGTCGGTGTCCAAGCGAGCCCCGTCGCGACGCCGACCCGGTCTTGTTCCAAGTTCTCTTCCGGGATGTGCAACGCCGGGCCGAGAAAACGCGTGAGGTTCCCGGCGGTCACGCGACTCAGCTCTTTACGTCCCTTGGCAACGCGCGTAGCGACTTTGCGGCAGACGCGCGACACCTGGCGCTCGAGACCGCGCAAACCTGCTTCGCGCGTGTAGCGGGCGATCATCTGTCGTAATGATTCATCGCTGAACGTGATCCGGTCCGTGGTCAATCCGTTCTCCGCGATTTGGCGCGGCAGGAGGTGGCGATTCGCGATCTCGAGCTTCTCTTCTTCTGTATATCCCGTGAGCTCGATGACCTCCATACGGTCGAGGAACGCGGGCTGGATCGGGTCGAGCTGGTTCGCTGTCGCGATGAACATCACGTTCGAAAGATCGAAAGAGACGCCGAGATAATTGTCGCGGAAGGTGTGGTTCTGCTCGGGGTCGAGAACTTCGAGAAGCGCGGAGCTCGGGTCGCCGCGATAGTCCGAGCCGAGCTTGTCGACCTCGTCGAGCATGAAAACCGGGTTGCACGTGCCCACTTGCTGGAGCCCTTGAATGATACGGCCCGGCATCGAGCCGACATAGGTGCGGCGGTGGCCGCGGATCTCCGCTTCGTCGCGCACGCCCCCGAGAGAGATGCGGTGAAACTGGCGGCCCACCGCTCGCGCGATCGAGCGGCCGAGCGAGGTCTTGCCGACGCCGGGAGGGCCGACGAAGCACAGGATCGGGCCTTTCATTTTCTTTTTGAGCTTGCGCACTGCAAGATATTCGATGATTCGCTCTTTGATGCGATCGAGCCCGTAATGGTCGTGATCGAGAATGGCGCGGGCTTGATCGAGGTCGAGATTGTCGCGGCTTTGCTTGCTCCACGGTAGATGGACCATGCACTCGAGATAGTTCCGGAGCGTCGCCGTCTCCGCGGCGTCGGGATGCATCCGCTCGAGTTTTCCGAGCTGCCGGTTGACCTCTTTGAAGACGTCTTTAGGCATCTTCGCCTTGCGCGCTTTGCTGCGAAACTGCCGCACTTCTTCGGCGAGCTCGTTGCCTTCTCCGAGCTCGGACTGAATCGCTTTCAATTGCTGGCGGAGGAAGAACTCCCGCTGGCTGCGATCCATTTCGCCGCGCGCTTGAGAGCTGATCTGCTGTTGCATCGTGAGGACTTCGAGCTCCTTGGTAATGAGCTCGTGGACCTTCTTGAGGCGCACGCTCGGTTCGATCGTCTCGAGGATTTCTTGGGCCGCATTGACATTGAGATCGAGATTCGAGACTGCCAGATCGGCAAGCCGACCTGGGTCATCCAGATTCGCGGCGATGACCATCACTTCGGGTGAGATGGACTTGCCGAGGTTGACCGACTTCTCGAGCGCTTCTTTGACGTTGCGCATGAGCGCTTCGAGCTCGAGCGAACCTTCTTCCGTCGTCTCTTCGTCTACGGACGAGAGATTTGCGAGAAAATACGGGCTGTCCTGCTTGTAGCCGTCCACATGCGCACGGTTCATGCCTTGGACGAGGACCCGGATGCGGCCATCGGGAAGCTTCAGCATCCTCATGATGACAGCGACGGTACCCATACGGTGGAGCTCGTCCTTGCTGGGTGTCTCGCGATCCTGGTCTTTCTGCGCTACGAGGCAGATCATCCGGTTATCGGCGAGGGCCGCGTCGACCGCGCGGACGGATTTGTCGCGACTCACGTAGAGAGGGACGATCATGAAAGGGAAGATGACGATATCCCTCAGCGGGAGCACCGGCAGTGAACTCGGGACGTCAATCGAGTCTTGAGTTTCGTTCGTTTCCAGGTCCATTGTTGTCTGAGCTCAGCTTCCTGCCGTTTCGATTTTCAATCGGAACTCGGATCCTCGACGATCCTCGAGCTTCGGGATCGTCACCGTGAGCACGCCGTCTGAAAGCTCAGCGCGCGCCTGGGTCAAGTCCGTCGCCTGGTCGATGTAGAGGGAGCGGCTGAATTTGCCAAAGCTTCTCTCGAGGCAAAGATAGCCTCGCACCGTTTCGTCGACCGGAGGTTTTCGTTTCTCGCCCGAGAGCACGAGCTTTGGCCCTTTGAAGACGACTTCGAGCTCGTCGATGCCGAAACCAGGAGCTTCGACGTTGACGACGACGCTTTTTTTCGTCTCGAGAACGTCGACGCGAGGAAACCACTCACCGAGGTCGAGGCCGGGCGCGGCGCTGTCGATTTGGGCGAGGTGCTCGAAAAGCTTGTTGATGTCTTTTCGCAGACTCGTTGCTTCGGGAAGAGCGTCCCTTTTCTGGACCATTATGCCTCTGGAGGAAAGGATAGACCTGACGGTAACACACGCAGTTACGCCCGTCAAAGGAAGGAGCGCGACGTTTCAGTACGCGGGTAGCCGGCGGCAGATAGCCGGTAGCAGAAGTGAGCTACAGACGCTTGACAACGATAACCGTGACGTCGTCCGTCGCAGGACGGCCCTTGGTGTAGGTCTCGACGTCGCTTTGGATGAGTTTTTCGAGCTCCACGACGGATAGCGACGCGTTTTTCTTCACGAGCTCGGCAAGGCGGTCCTCACCGTACTCTTCCTCGTCGTCGCCCCATGCTTCGCTGATGCCGTCGGTGAAGATACAGAGAATGTCCCCGGGCAACATCTCGGTCTCGCCTTCCGTGAACGGCGCAGAGTCGAAAAGCCCGAGCACCGTGCCGCCTTCCTCGAGGCGCTCGATGGAGTTTGTACTCTTCCGGTAGACGATTGGCGGGATGTGTCCGGCGTTGACGTAGCGCATCTTTCCCGAGGTTGTGTCGAGATCGCACAGAAAAAACGTCGCGTAGAACTGCGGTGGCGAATTATCGAAAACGACCCCGTTCGTCTGGCTGATGATGTCGACCACCGTCTTTTCGCGCTTGGTTGCGAAGTGGATCGTAGCCCGCAACACCATCATCATGAGCGCCGCGCCCGCGCCTTTGCCCGAGACGTCGCCGAGAGCCACGAACAACCCGCCCTTCCGCTCGATGAAATCGTAATAGTCGCCGCCGATCGTGTAGCAGGGCGTGTTCGTGCCGACGAGCTCCCACCCCTCGATGGAAGGCGCACCGCTTGGCAAACGGCCTTGCTGGATATCACCGGCGAGCTCGAGCTCGCGCTCCATGCGCTTTTTCTCGATCATCTCGTCGAGAAGTCTGGAGTTCTCGAGCTTGACGGCCGCGACGTTGGCGAGCGATGTGAGAAGCGTGAGGTCGTCCTGACTAAAGGAATTCTCCCTTACGAGACTATCGACGTAGATGAGCCCCATTACGGACTCATCGTGCCAAAGAGGCACGCACATCGCGGAGCGTATGCCGAGCGAAACGATGGACTGTTGCTTGTCGAACCTCGGGTCGCTGAGCGCGTTGTTCGTCAGGATGGAGACCTTCTCCTCTACCACCTTGTCGGCGATCGAACGACTGAAAGAGATCTCTTCGTCGGGATCCTTGCCGCTGCTCGTTCGGACCGATTTGACCTGCAGGTCGCCGTTCGATAGCAGCATCAGGACGCCGCGCTCGGCGCGGATCACTTTGAATGCGAGCTCGAGGATGAAGGCGAGGAGCTCGTCGACGGGGCGGTTACTAATGAGCGCCATGCTCGCTTGGCTAAGGGCGCTCAAAATCTGGTTTTGCTTTCGGATGCGGGCGGACTCGTCCGCGTGGACGCGTTTCGCGGGGCTCGTATCGCCCAAGTTGTCCCACGTGTCCTCCTGCGGCCTCGCCGCGGCCAGAAGTTGTTTGGTCGGGAGGACAACCGTTCCCTCCGTGTCGAAGCCGCCCGGCGTAAGCCGGACGTTAGCGGAAGTGTCGTCGACGAACGTCAGCTGTTGGTCGCCGAGCGTGATCACGTCGTCGTTTTGGAGCGGGATGATGCGGGCGATCTTCTCGCCGTTCACATAGGTTCCGTTGCGACTCTCGAGGTCGGCAATCGTGAAGTCGCCTTCATCGTTGCGGATCTCCGCGTGGTGGCGTGAGAGCCATTGGTCCGCTAAGACGAGGTCGTTTCGCTTGGAGCGACCAATGCTGATGACGTCCTTCTCGAGAGGAAAATGATAGGCCTCTCCGTGAAGGGGCTTGACGACGAGCTCTGGAGTGCTTGCCATGCCGACGAAACTCGGACCGAAAGTCGCTAGCTTACGCGAAGCCTCCAGCCGGATACAATGCTACTGGCTTCAAAGCGGGTTCTCCTCGTCCAAGGCGCGCGCGGGCGCTGAAGGCTCGGACGCCCCCGCGGATAGCTCGGGTGTCTCGGACAGATCAGGCGTCTCGGTCTCAGCCGTCTCAGTCCCAGCGGTCTCAGTCCCAGCGGTCTCAGTCCCAGCGGTCTCGGTCTGAGCCGTCTCAGGCTCATCCCTCTCGGCTTTCTGGATTTCGATTTGGATGCCCGGATCCGGTTGGGCAGCCGCCAAATCGTCCGCGCTCGAGGCCTCTTCTGCTTTTCGCTGCTGGCGCGCGGCTCGACGACGCTCCTTGGCCTCTTCTTTTTCCTTGCGCTCGTGCTCGGCCAAGGACTCTTGAAGGACGCGGGTCATGAACGCTTGAGCTTCGGCTCGGGTGCAATCTCTGGAAAGCGACACTTCCGCGGCGAGCCAGCTTCGAATTTTCTTGCGCGTCAGCTCTTCCTCGCGATCGAGGCCCTCCGTTTGGCGCAGCAGGTGAAGCTGTTTCAGCGCTCGCGAAAGCGCTTCGGGGGAGCCGTCTACGATGAGCTGTTCCGTGAGCGCGTGGCGCTCGTCCTCATCCTCGATGGGCTCCTCGAACTCAGACGAGAGAACGCGCTTGATCTCTTCAGAAGCCCTCCCTGCCGGTCGGAGGTTGAGCTGGGGTACGCGGGCGAGAGGGATCAGGATACGGCTGCCCTCCTCCAAATCCTCGAGCTCCAAAAGCTCCGTCCCGGGTGCTGCACGGTCTTGTGTGACCCCCCGATAAATACAGTGGCCGAGCTTTGGGTAGAACACTGGCTCGCCGGGCTCCGGGAGCCCCAAAAGAGCAGGATTTTCCTGTGCCACCGTTCACCTCCCTTTGTTAGTCTCGCGCTAACAATATCACGTCTTTGTCAGGGGGAAAGGTTGGGTCGCTCTCCCGCGACCGCCTCCCCCCTGGTGGACCCGAGGCCGCCGTCGCGACTCTGCGAGCCCTCGGCAGAAAGTGGCGCTAATACACACCGTTAGCACGGTGTAGGCCGTTAAGGTTGGGGCGAGCGGCACACCGACCCGCTGCCTTGATCAGCGCCGAGCCGGTTGGGCCAGTTCTGCGCCGGACGGCCGCTAACTTACGCTAATGGCCGTGGGATGTCAACCGTGGCTGATGCGGCGTTTTCCCTTTGTAAACGGAACTTGCCGGTTCTCCGCTTGTGCTCAGTTCGACATACCGATCTTGGTCTTCAGCTGCTCGATGAGCAAATCGACGTCGTCAGCGTCTGGGGCGTCTGGGGCGCTCTGCCGGTATTGGGAGAGCTCTCGGACGGCTTCGAGGGGGCGGTCGAGCCGCGCCAACAAAACGCCGCGATCCCTCAGTTCTC
Source organism: Acidobacteriota bacterium (assembly GCA_004356105.1). Taxonomy (GTDB): domain Bacteria; phylum Acidobacteriota; class Vicinamibacteria; order Marinacidobacterales; family SMYC01; genus SMYC01. Next base: position 35,432 of record SMYC01000283.1, read on the forward strand.
CGAGCGTGTTGGGCGCCAGTAGCAGCATCCTCTCGACCGCGGCGAGGGCGCGTCCCGAGTCGCGCTCGCGGAGATAGATCGACTTCAAGTTCCCGAGCATCCGGAACAGCAGCATGCGGCGGCTCGTCGGGCGCAGCAGTTTGGGCTCATGCTGCACACGGCCGCCGAAGGAGGTGTTGAGGCGCGATTGGAGCTCTTCGGGCCCGAGGACGGATCCGCCGTGGAACGGATCGACGACGATCTCTTCTTCGGATGAGGCGTGTTTGACGAGGAAATGTCCGGGGTAGCCGACGGCTTGGAGGTTGAAGCCGATGCGGCGCGCCACCTCGAGATACAACGTCGAGAGCGTGATCGGGATACCGAGGTGACGGTCGAGCACTTCGTTCAGGAAACTGTTGCGCGGGTCGTGATACTGAGACGCGTTTCCGGAAAAGCCTTCCTCCTCGACGAGCACTTGGGTCATCCGGGTAAGCGTTTCGTGCGGGCCTGCGTCGCCGTACAGCCGCGAGTCCACCCGCTCCGCCAACCTATCGATTTTTTTCAGATAACTCTCGACGCACAGGGTCGGATATTCTTCGGCGGCTATGAGGAGCGCGGCTCGGTCGAGCTCGAAATCGTCTCCGGGGGATTCGATGAGCTCGCGGAAGTTGGCGCGCGCGGTCACTGTGCCGAAGCTTCTGTCATAATGAGATTGTGAAGGCTCGGTCTCGGGGGCGAACGCCTTCGCTTACCATCCTAGCACCTCTTGTTTTCCTCGTGCCCATGCTCATGCAGTTTCCATGTTATTCGAAGAAAAGCTGATTTATTTCCCGTCGCGCGGCTTCTCGACCACGCCCGAGGCGCTGGGTCTTCGTCACGACGAGCTGACGCTCGTCACGCAGGACGGCGAGCGTATCCATGCGTGGTTCCTCCCTGCAAACACCACCGGCCCCGGGCCGCGGTTCACCGTGCTCATGTGCCACGGCAACGGTGGCAACATCTCGGACCGGCTCGACCGGACGCTTCTGATGCAAGTAAAGCTCGGTACCGATGTTCTTCTCTTCGACTATCGAGGTTTCGGCAAGAGCTCGGGAAGCCCGACCGAGCAGGGAACCTACGAAGACGCCCGTAGGGCTCATCGCTATCTGGTCCGTGAGCGCGGCCTCGACGCTCGGAAAATCGTCTTATTGGGTGAATCTCTCGGCGCTGCTGTCGCGCTCGACCTCGCCCTCGAAGTCGAAGCGGCGGCGCTCGTGCTCGAAGCGCCGTTCACATCGATTCGTGACATGGCGAAAGAGGTGTATCCTTTCGTTCCAACAACGTGGGTCCGAACCCATTACGACAATCTCGGAAAAATTCCGCGCCTCGGAATACCGCTCCTCGTCGTGCACGGAACCGCCGACCTCACGGTGCCCCTCGAGCAGGGGAGTCGTCTGTTCGATGCGGCGCCGGAGCCAAAAGTCTTTTTCGAGGTCGAGGGTGCGGGTCATACGGACGCGTATGTAGTAGCTCCAGATCGCTACTGGAGCACGTGGCGAGATTTTCTATCGAGCTTATCTTAAGACTGAAGGCTCAAGACTGAAGGGAAGGGAAGGGAAGTGACGTCACGGTCGCCTTGCGTCCTGCGACGCTCACGATGGTCCCAGGCTCGAAGAAATCACGCTTGATATAGGCGAGTGCCAAGACGGCGGCGAAGCGCGGCGAGAACGCGACGCTCTTGAGCTTGCCGGCCTCTTTGCCGTCCGAAGTGATCGGGGCGTCATGAGCTACGGGCTCGTCTCCTTCGATCCGGAGGCCGACGAGCTTGCGGTTGAGATGCCCGCGATGCGCAAGTCTCACGACATATTCCTGGCCGATGTAGCAACCCTTGTCGAAATGGATCGCGTTGTCGAGCCCGGCTTCGAGCGGCATGTGTGTGTCGTCCATGTCGACGCCGAAGCGCGGTTGCCCGACTTCGACTCTGCGCAGTTCGGCGAGCACGAAACTGCCGATCACGGCGCCCTCCGCAAGGGCTTTCTCGGCAAGAGCGACCGCTTCGTCCGGTGGCGCGGCGACGTCGAAGCGCGGGCTCGACGCGTTTCGGATCGCCGTGACACGGGCGGAGCTTGCCTGGTGAAACCCGAGGTGGGGGAGGTCTTCGAGCTCTGGGGTGGCGCAACCCGTCACCGTGGAGGCAAGCGCAGCGGAGGCGGCCCCCTCGAGCGAAAAGGCGGCTTCGTCGAGAAACGAGAGCGTTACGTCTTCCGAGATGATGTAGCGGGACAAGCCTTGCTTCAAGGGTTCGGCCCCAAGCGCCTCCAATTCCAACACGAAGCGCTCGCCGTCGCGGTGAACCGTCATGTCGGAGACGAGCTTGCCTTTCGTCGTCAGAAAGGTCGCGGCGGTGCCGCTCCGTGGGCCGAGATTCTTGATGTGGGCGCTGAGCATGTTGTGGAGAAAGCTCTCGCCGTCCTTTCCGACAACTTCGATCCGGACGCGGTGGGAACGATCGAAGATGGCCACCGCCTCCGAGGCCGCGCGGTACTGCGCCTCAAAGCTCGTTGTAGGGGTTTCTAGAAGCTCCGCGAGTCGACTCTGCGGTATCGCGCTCGTACCGTTACCTGTCATGTGAACGTACTATACTAGAGCGGCCTTGTGGGGAGTAGCGGCATGGATTTTCCTATAGATTACGTTCGCGGACGCTTTACGTCGCTCGACCATGCGGACGAAGTCTATTTCGACGGGGTCGCTGCACCGCGCGCACTGACCGCGGTCAAGTCGTTTGAAGAGAACGGTTTCGACCGAGACGCCCATTCGCTTTTGAAGGAGACGCGCGAGAGTCTCGCTTTTTTTCTGAACTCCAACGTGGATTGGGCCGAGGACGAGATCTGGATCGGGGCCGATGCGGCGGAGATGACGACACGTTTGAGCCTTGCTCTCGCGTCCGAGCTCGAGCCCAAATCGGAGATCCTCGTCACCGAGCTCGAGGATGAAAAGAGCTTGGCACCCTGGCTCAGCCTCGATGAGCGCGGCATGAAGATCGTCCCGTGGCCCGTCAAACGGCCCAGCGCCGGCATCGATACAGAGGCGTTCGCCTCTTTCGTGACGGAACGGACGCGGCTCGTCGTTATCGCGAAGTGCTCGGCTGCGGTCGGGACCGTCGTGGAGCTACTGCCGGTCGCCCTCGGCGTGCAGGATCACGCGAGCTCGCTTTTGGTCAACTGGACGTCGTTTCTTCCTCATGGCGCCATCGATGTGCGGTTCTTGAGAGCGGACTTCGTGGTGGCTTCGACGCGCACCTTTTTCGGCTCGAATGTTGGCTTCGTGTGGGGCAAGCGCGAGCGGATGCGGAAGCTCCGCGACGCGTCGCCGGAGCTCTTCGAAGGGCCCGAGGTCGGCGGTAAAGCGCTCGCCGGATTCCACGCCGCCCTCCGCTATGTCGAAGAGCTCGGTCTTCTGACTCGTGACATGCAGTTGCAGCCTTCGGAGGATTACGATCGGCGGCGTCACATGCGTCGCGGCATGCAAGTCATACGGCACTACGAGCGCACATTGACGGCGCTCATGATGCGCCGACTCAACGGCGTTGCCGGTGTAACCGTCTACGGTATTCGCGACGACGCCGCGGCGGCCTACAGGCTACCTCATCTGTTCTTTCGCATCGAAGGACGAGCGCCCGCGCAGGTCGCGGCTGCTCTCGGCGAGCACCATATCCGTGTGAGCCATGGAAATTGCGGCGCCCCGAGACTCATGAAGGCCCTCGGTCTTCCGGTGGACGAGGGCGCGGTGTCCGCGACGCTTCTCCACTACAACAGCGAGCACGACATCGAACGCTTCGCCGATGCGCTCCACGATATCGCCCATGAAGCCTGACCTCGCGCACTCATTCATCGGATGATGGTTTGAAGATTCTGGCGGACCCCTTTTTTCCAGAGGCAATCGTCAAAGATCTGAACGAGGCGGGATATGACGCGGTGCACTCGGTCGAGATCGGTGCCTCGGATCTACCCGTCCGTGACTTTCTCCGACTCGCGGCTTTCGAGTCGCGCATCGTAGTGACCCGCAATCGAAGCCTCGCGCGGCTCGTCGAGTCCGATACCGGCGCGTGGCCGTCGGTCATCTTCTTTCGTCAGGATTCGACGGAGGCGCCTCAGGTCACTTCGACGCTCTTCAACTTATTGAAGTTGTTCGATGATGACTTGAAGAACGGTGCCCTCGTGATCGTGCGGGAAGGGCAGACACTTCTTCGAAGGTTCACAAAGAACTAGCGGAACATGAATGTCGTCGACTCCGCGAGTGTTTGGAGCTCGATGGCGGCGGGGTCGTCCTCCCTGAGCTCCAGAACGCCCTCATAAGCATCGCGGATCGTTTGGTTCACGTCGAACTCTTCTGGTAAGGGGATATAAGGTGTCGGCAACAAAATGGGGCCTTCGTCTTCACTCGCCGGCGTGACGAGCCCGATCGCCTGAATCGTCTTTAGGAAGTGAGACGCGGCCCGGTCCACGTCCTCGAACTGCGCATAGGCGATCGCTAGCGACAGAGTGATCGCGGCGTCGTCGGGAGCGAGTCCGGAGGCACGTTGAAGCTCCTCGGCGGCGCCGACCAGATCTTCGCCGCGTGCTCTGGACTCGGCGAGCGACAAATAGACGGGAAGCGCTTCGGCACCCTCCTCGAGGGATTGGCGTAGAAGACCTTCTGCGGCGTCTAAGTCACCTTCGGCGAGCGCCACTTGGCCGAGCGCCATGAGGCGCTCGCCTTCGTGAACGTTTTTCGCTTCGGCCAATACCTGGCGGGCTTTTGCGAGGTCGCGTACGTCGCCCCGGCTTCTGCCGATGGCCAGCCACGCCCGCCCGAGGGCGATCTGCGCTCGCGGCAGGTTGGGATCGGTGCGGAGGGCTCGAATCAGTTGGGCTCTCGCGGGCTCGTACTGTTTGCGGTTCAGGTAGACCTCGCCGAGAAGCGCATGAGCCTGTGCGCTCGTCGGATAGCTTCGGATGAATCTCCGCGCGACCTCCTCGGCTTCGTCGAGTTTTTCCTGTCCGATGAGCGCTATGATTAACTGGGCCGGATAGTCGGCGCCCGCATCCGTATTCCCCTTGGAATCACGAAGGGCTCTTTCCGCGGCGTCGAACCGGCCCCGCTCGTTCAAAAGTTGCCCGTAGAGAAAAAGAGCTTCGCCGTGTCGGGGGTTGCCTTTGATCGCCGCGCCGAGGTGCTCGAGGGCGGCGTCGCCGTCGCCACGTTCCACGAGTGCGACAGCGAACCGGTATCGGGAATCTGCGCTGCCCACATAACCGTCGAAAGCCTCCTCGTAGAAGTCGATGGCTTCTGAGATATTTCCACGCGAATAGTAGACGTCTCCGATCTCTTCGGCGATCGCGGACGATTCCGTCGAAAGGCTATGGGCCCGCTTCAAATCGGCGAGACCTCCTTCGACGTCGCTCGACGCCACCTTTGCCCGGCCTCGCTCCTTGTACATCTCAGGGTGGTCGCCATATTCTTCGAGCAATGTGTCATAGGCGGCGATAGCTTTTTCGTACTGGCCGGCACCCACGAAGCGCGCGGCTTCCTCGAGACGCTGGGGAGGGACGGTGTTTTCTCCGGACAAGAGCCAAAACAGGCCGCCGGCTACGAGGAGGATCGCGGCGGCAACTCCTGAGATGAGCGCCCAGGGGACCGAGCGTTGTTTTGCCCGCCCCATCGGTCGTCGATGTTCGCCTGTTCGCGGTGGCGTGAGGCTTGGCTCGTCCTGGTCTTGCGCGTAATCGACGCTCGGTGGTTGTCGAGCGGTTTGCGAGGGTCCGGTTGACGGGGGATAAGTTGAAGGCGGAGTAGGTTCGTCGTCGTTGATGACGACGACGGAGCTCGCATCCGCCATGAGGGATTCGGAACTGTCCCGATCCGTCAGGATCGTTTGCGGCGTGACCGCTGCGTGAGGCACCGGCGGCGGCGTTGGTGCAGGCATGACCGGAGGCGGCGGAGCGACTTGAGGAGCGGCCGGCATTGCCTGTGTGTTTTCTGCTGTCTGAGCGACGAGCAGAAGTGCTTGTGTCTCCTCAGGGCGACCCGCCTTCATGTTCGTGCCGGGAGAGAGTACTTCGTTCGCGAAGTGTTGTCGTCTTTCGACCGACCACGTCGTAGAGAGCAGTACAAGAAGCTGCAAACGACGGTTGGACGGCTCCTCGATCAGACAGCATTTCCATGATTCGATGGCGTTACGTTGACGACCTGCGGCGAAAGCTTCCATGCCGCTTTTCAGAGAAACTACGAGCTCGACGGGAAGACGAGCTCCGGAGGAGGCCTTGTAGGTGACCTCGAGAAGCTCGCGCGCTTCGCTGCACGAAGGGTGGGTCTGGAGCAGGGCTTTCAGTTGCGCCGTTGCTTTTTCGAAATTACCGCCGCTCAAAAGCGACAGGCACTCCTCGAGCGCTCGTGTTTCGGCGTCGGGTCCCTGAAGGGCTCCTCCAGATGGCGGAGGCGCGGTGGAGGGTGGAGCGGGCTCGAAGTTCGTTGGCGTGGTGGGCTCAAAAGTCGGCGCCTTGTGCTCGAATGTCGGCGGTGGGGGCTCGAGGGCTGGCGGGTCTGGCTCGAAAGTGGGCGGGTCTGGCTCGAAGGTCGGCGGGTCTGGCTCGAAGGTGCCCGTCTCTGGCTCGAAAGTCGGCGGGTCTGGCTCGGCAGTGCCCGTCTCTGGCTCGAAAGTGGGCGGATCTGTTTCGAAAGTCGGTACGTCCGGCTCGGCGGTCGCCGTCTCTGGCTCGAACGTTGTCGTGTCTGGCTCGAAACGGGTCGATTCGATCTCGAAGGCAGGGTCGTTGTCGAAGGCGGGTTCTTCGGATGTCTCATCTCCCGCCAACGATTCGAATCCGCCGCTTCCTTGATCACCGTTCGTTGGGATCTGTCCCTCCTGTAGCTTTTTGATGACAACTTGATGCTGCGTTTCTAGCCGCGAGAAGACCTGCTGGGTGTTCTGAAAGAGAGGGCGCAACGACGAGACGTCCTGTGACGTTTGGAAGACGACAGCACCCTCGGCTCCGAGCACACGGGTCTGGATCGATGGCGATGTGTCGCTTGCAAGCTCGGTCTTGATTACGTAGGAGACAGAGCCTACGGTCAACTCGCTCTTCTTGCTGAGCTCCATAGAGTTATATGCCGTATTTTGTTTGGTCTGGTCTCTTCAGTATACAGCACGGGATTGCGGCGCCGCTACCGCGGGCTTGATGGTGGCGCACCTGGTTTGCTACAGTAAATGCTATACCCTTTGAAAACGGTTAGTTAAGAGGAAGGCGGGGTGACCCGCCTTTTCCAGGAGAGTATTGGATGGGTTCGAAATTCGGGCCGACCGCGGCCGTTGGTGTCGAGGAGCTGAGTGCTTTAGAAGTGTCGGTGCTCAAGGCGCTCTGTTTGACGATCAACACGGCGGGCTCTGAGCTCAAATACAAAATTCTCGACACTCTTTCGGACGCGGACTTCTATTTCCCTGTCCACAGCAGCGTGTTCAGGACGCTCTCGGAGCTGCATCGGCGCGGCGACTACGTCATCGCCGCGAATCTGGACGAAGAACTGCGAAAATCCGGCGAGAACCTTCCCGCTGACTTCGTCATCGACGAGCTCTTCGGAGGAACGCTCCCTGGACTGTCGGATTTGAGCGATCGGGTCATGCGGGTTCGAGCGCGCGCGAGTTCGGGACTCGCTCCGGCGGAAGCGTCTCGATCGGAACTAGCGGCGAGAGACGATGCCTCACCCGAGCTCGCTAAAGAGACGCAAATCGCCACGGTGAGCGATATCAAGAAGAGGCTTGCGGAAGAACACAAACGCCAGTCGAACCGCGATGTGAGGACCGGAGTCGAGGCGCCTCCCCAAGCGGCGACCACGTCCCAGGTTTTAGCGGGCCCAGAGAAGACTCATGAGTCCGTGCGAGAACCGCCGGCTCCGTCAGCGTCGCCACCGGCTCCGTCAGCGTCGCCACCGGCTCCAACAGCGTCGCCACCGGCTCCAACAGCGTCGCCACCGGCTCCAACAGCGTCGCCACCGGCTCCGACAGCGTCGCCACCGGCTCCGTCAGCGTCGCCACCGGCTCCGTCAGCGTCGCCACCGGCTCCGTCAGCGTCGCCACCGGCTCCGTCAGCGTCGCCACCGGCTCCGTCA
>SMYC01000284.1 GCA_004356105.1 Acidobacteriota bacterium
GCGCGCCATCTCAATATAACATAGTGGTATCTGTTAATAAGACTTTAACTATCCTAACTTTATTGGCGCTCGAACCGCGACTTTACGCACCTGCCGGTCAGAAGCCGTTAGTGCCACGGGTCCTATGGGAATCCAGGCTAGCCATACGTCCCCTGATTGCCGTAGATTGGGCAGGAGTATTTCGATGCCGAGCGGAACACGCCCTGATTGGGACCCCTATTTCATGGGGTTCGCCCGCGCCGCGGCCGCGAGAGCCACTTGCAACCGCAAACAAGTGGGCGCGGTGATCGTCGTGGACCGGCAGGTAGCGGCCACGGGTTACAACGGTTCGGTGCGCGGGATGCCTCATTGCGACGAAGTGGGCCACGACATGGTCGACGGCCACTGCGTGCGGACGATCCATGCCGAGATGAACGCTCTTGCCCAAGGCGCGCGACGCGGGCTTCGGCTCGAGGGGGCATGGATCTATGCGACCGCAAGTCCCTGTTGGGCCTGCTTTCGCGTCCTCGTGAACGCCGGTATGCAGCGCTTCGTCTTCGCCGAGCCCTATCGCGAGGACGAGCATCGAGCGCGCATCGAGCAAGTCGCGAACACCCTGGGCCTCGAGATTCAATCGCTCTAGAATCGCCGAGGGGTCAGCCCGAGCTCTCTTTGACCCATGATCATCGATCTGGCAAACAATCGGGCCCAGCCTTGATTAGACCTGAACGGACTCCTTCCCGGATTCTCCGGGCGATAATACTTGACCGTGGTCTACGGGGGACGAAGTTTCCCCACTTCCTTGACACGCATGCCTCGTATGCGGCACCAACGAGCCAGCACAAGGAGGCGCCATGCACCGTCCGATTCCGGTCCTCGCCGCGCTCGCTTTTGTTCTCTCGATTCCCGTCGAAGCCCAGCCGCAATCCTCCGCCGACGCCCACGTCATTCTGATTTCCCTGGACGGATTCGCGGCCTCCCGCCTCGAAAGCGAGGAGCTCGAGCTGCCCAACCTGAGGGCGGTAGCGCGATCCGGCGCGTGGGCCAAGAGCAGTGAGACCGTTTTCCCCAGCACCGATCTTCCCGCGCATACCTCGATTCTGACCGGTGTTCCGCCGCGACTTCACCGAGTGCTCGGCAACCGCATGCACAACCGTGAGACCGGGGAGTACTTTCAAGTCACCAACAAGCCACGCTCCGAGTCTGTGAAGGTACCCACCCTTTTCGACGCGGCGAAGAGCAAGGGGTACCGCACCGCCTCCTTTTTCTGGCCGGCGAGTCGAGAGGACCCGGCCGTGGATCACAACATCCCCTTCGTGCTCACCGGAGACCTGAGAGCGGACATCAATGCAACCGACCCCGCCTTTCTCGAGGAGCTCCGCGAGAACGAAGTGTTTATCGACTTGTTCTTTGCCTGGTACAGCGACCTTCCTCTACAAGTCACGTCGGATCGAATCTTGACGCGGGCCGCGGTTCACGTCATCGAGAAATACAAACCGCAATTGCTCGCGATCCGACTGCCGGCGATGGACCGCTATCAACACGAATATGGGCCGGACCACTATCTCGCGAAGGCCGCCTTTACCGCCGCGGACTACAATGTCGTCCTGATTCGGCGCGCGACCGAACGTGCCGGGATCGCCAACGAGACGACGTTCGTCATCGTCTCCGACCATGGGTTCCATACGATCGAGCATTCCGTCAACGTCTACCCGTTATTCGCGCAGGCAGGTCTTCTCGAGGAAGTCAATCTGCACCCTTACTACTTGTCCGTCGTCGTCGAGCTGACCGAGCAGTTCGATGCGCAAAAGCATCTGAAATCTCTCGATCGGGTCTTCGAGCGGGCGCTCGCACTTGAAGGGATTTCCCGCGTGGTTCGCCCCTACGAGTTCGCGCAGCTCGGCCTGCCAAGTTACGACGAAGACCCCCATGTGTTGGGACACTACATCTTCTTGGGGGACTCGGACACGCGCGTCGTCATTGACGAGGCTAACGAATCGACCCGAAGAACGGTCTTGAGCGCCCCGATTCACGTTCATGACTATCTACCGGACGACGATCACATCGCACCCCTTTTTCTCATAGCGGGGAATGGGATCCGCTCGGGAGTCCGGCTCGGCAAAATTCATAACTTCGACGTGGCGCCGACGATCGCTTATCTGTTAGACCTACAGATGAACAACTTGAGCGGCAGGATCCTTTCGGAAGCGTTAATAGACCCGCCGTGAGTTCCACGAAAATAAGCCGAGAGCTCCTCTCCGAGCCATGGCTCAACCCGCGCTTCGATCGCACGCCACTGCTTACGGCGACACTCGAGTTGTTTGCAAGCCCCTGCGCTGCACGCGCGCATTTTTTGCTAAACCGGTAGGTCGTTCGCGGCGCGAGGGTTCAAATCCCTCTCCTTCCTCCATTCGTGGGCGATTAGCTCAGTTGCGAAGCGCGCGTGACGTTAAACAAAGGCACACAGGAGGCCGAAGGTTCGACTCCTTCATCGCCTACCAATTTTTACCCGGCATGGGGTGGCTGGTTGTGACCGCACGTCTGATAAGCGTGTAAGCATCGTTCGATTCGATGATGCCGGACCAAGATTGACGGGCGTTGGTGTATGGGTGAGCACGGCGTAGTAAGTAGCTCCGTAGCCCAACGGCAGAGGCAGCGGACCGAGATTCCATCCAGTGGGAGTTCGAATCTCCCCGGAGCTACCAGTTGAGAACAACGAAAGTGATATACGCCCGTAGTTCAACGGCAGAATAGCTGGCTTTTAACCAGTTTGATGAAGGTTCGAATCCTTCCGGGCGTAACAAATCAGGAAGGCCTAAAAAATGAGCTGCGAAAGTGCCGGGAGTTCTGGGACGGCAGGGTGTCCAAAGCCCAAGCAGCAGGGTTCGATTCCTTGTTCCGGTGCCAATTATTAGCTCGGTAGTCCAATGGCAGAGACAGCGGGCTTAGACCCCGTCTAGTGAGAGTTCGAATCTCTCCCGAGCTACCAAATCGAGACTTCGTGTGTCATTTTTCAGTCTCCAAGTTTTGTGCGTCAGTGGTCTAAAGAACAAGGCACTACCGGGGCCATATACTGGAGGGTCCCGAATCGAAAAGCGGACAGGGGAAAAAACGATGGGAGTCGAGTAAATGGCGGTCTCCAAGGCTCGAGTGGCGAAGTGGCATAGGTGGATGGGCCTGGCGCTCAGCGTGCCGCTTTTGGCGTGGCTGCTCTCGGCCTTGGCGATGCATCTCATCGTCCATGACGCACCGAATGGATTGCAAGGCGTCTATGATCTCGCGGTGGCGAATTCCATTCCGCGCGAGCTGAGCGACGCCACCTTCACGCCGGCCCAGATTCTCGCAAGAGCCACGCAATCAGGTGTCGACGGCGCGTATTCGGTGCGTTTGGAATCCCAGGGGCCTCATCTCATCTACGTCGTCCGGCCAACGCCCTACGCTCTCGAGATGACGTTCGACGCGATGACCGGAGCACGACTCGACCCGCTCTCCGACTCGTTGCTACTCGCGATCGCAGACGAGCATCTCAGCGGCACGAAGGCCGTTCGACGGATCAGTGACGTGGACGAGTATCATCGCGACTACGACATGCCCTCGATCTCTGCCGCGCGCATTGCCATGGAGGGCGCTCAGTCATCTGAGTTGATACTCTCCCGCGCCAGCGGCCGACCGCTCCGGCGCCTCGACGGGGTGGCCACCGGGTTCGAGGCCTGGTACCGGACGGCGCACGTGTTCCAGTGGGGCGGCGCAAAGGGCGTTTTCACCACACTCCTGTACGTAATCACGGCTGCGGTTGCCGTGCTTGCGATTCTCGGGATCGTGTTGTGGTTCTGGCGACGCGGTAAGCAACGTCCTACACCCTTGAAGTGGCACGGGCGTGCCGGCATCAGCGTCGGCGTGTTTCTCTTGGTTGAAATCCTGGTCGGGGCTTACATGTGGTTGAGCCTGGGTCCGCTTCAGGATCCGTTTCGGGGGAAGAACACGTTTGCACTCCCTCCGAACAGCTTCGCGAGCACGGATGCGCTCGCCACCGCGGACACGATTCTATCCAAGGTCGCCAATACGCTTCATATCGACCGGGCGGCTGTGCAGATGATCGAGTGGCGACAGGTTGCGGGCGAACCCGTATGGGTCGTGCGCAAGGCGCGAAACGAGGTCGGGGCCGTATTCAACGCGAAGGCGGGAAAGCCGTGGGAGCCATCCCCCGAAGCGATTGGTGAGACAGTCCAGCTCCTGATGAAAGGGGCGCCCGCCTACACGTATGAAGGGGAGCGAGAATATTACTGGAACGATCTCAACCGGCCGATTCCCGTGTACCACTTCCGTTTTCCGTTTCGACGACGGAACGGACGTGTACGCCTCCCGGGCAACTGCCGAGATCGTGTCGCGGCGAACCGGCTTCTGGCGCGCCTTCTCGCCGTTCCTGATGGTGCACTCGGTCGCATTCTCGACCGACGCTGACACGAACGCCGTGTTCCTGTTGGCAATGCTCGGCGCGATCACGATTCTAGTCGCTACGGGTTGGTGGGCGTGGTGGCGGACGAGATAAGGACACTACCGAGAGCCCGCTCGCACGACCAAAGCCGCTTGCGCTCCCCAGTAGGTTTCCAGAAGACGGAAGTAGATGCCCGAAGACTTGATCTTGGAGGTAACGCGAACGCTTCGCCGCAAGAGCGTGGAGAACGAGATCGGCTCCGTAGAGCCGCCGGCCCGGGAAGGGAAACAGGAGCTCGAGTTGTCGCACATCTCGGACGAGCTACTGACCGATCTGAGTGATGACCCAGCTCCCTGCAATTTTGGCGAGCATAAAAGTTTGCGTGCGGCTACTCTCGTTCGAACGGCCACGAAATACGATGACGTCGCGACGCGTCAGATTCACCGTCGCGCGGTCGCCTTCGATGACGATGCTCTGGATCTCGAGCCCGAGTTCATGCGAATCCATCGCATCGAACGAACTTTGCAAACGTTGCGCTTCGTCGGCCGACAAGTTGGGCTTGATTCGGCGAAAAAGATCGAGGTTCTCACTTTCGAGCGCACGCTCATAGGTGGCGAGCGCTTCACGAATCGCCGCCTCTTCTTGGGCGACGCTCGGCGTCGAGCTCACGGCCGGCGGCGCCCGCGGGGGTGGCAACGTTGGTGGTGGTGGAGCCGCGGCCGCACGGCGCGCTTCTTCCGCGACGCGCCGTTTTTCGGCTTCTCGGTATTCGCTTCGAGCCGCCTCGAGATAGGAGGTCGCGCTCTGGTAGCTTCGCGCGGCTCCCGACCAATCTCCGGAGCTCGCGAAACCTTTCGCGGCCGCTTCTTCCGACATCGCGCGTTGATAAGACGGCTGCTCGGTGACGCCGGCCTCGTCGGGCCTACTGCGCAGCCGCGTCCATGCATTCTCCGCACCTTCGAGCTCGGCGCGTGCGCCGGCCTGAGCCTCGGCTTCGGCTTGCGCCGCCTGTTGAGCCTGTTGAGCCTGTCGAGCCTGTTCAGATTGCGCGCTCAGGGCGCTTTCGGCTTGCTGGTACGTCGCACGAGCTTGTTGGTACCCGTCACGAGCCGCGAGAAAGTTTTGCGCTGCGCTGGTGTACTCGCTTCGGTTGAAATTTGCGCTTGCCTGCTGGCGAAGGGATTCCGCGCGTTGGAATTCCGGGCGAGACGTGGCGCCCACCGAGAAGGCGGCGCTCCGCGCTTGGGTCATGTCCCTTTGGGCGCTCTCGGCCTGGCGCTGAAAATACTGGTTGAGCTGGTCGTTGAGCTCCGCCCCGAGTGGGTGGTTCGGGTCGAGCGCACGCACGCGCCTGAGCGCGTCGGCAGCTTCCTCAGATGCGCCACGCTCGAGAGCGGCGCGCCCTTCAGCCACGGTGGGTCCGATCTGTGCGAGCGCAGTCTGCGCAGCATCGCGTACCCGAAGCGCTTCCGCGTTTTGAGCGTCGGCGGCGAGAAGCTCTCGCGCTTGCGCGAGAGCGGCCGGGTAGTCGCGGCGCTCGAGGCTTTGCTCCATAAGCTCTTGCTGGGTCGTGACGAGCGCTACGCCCAGTTCTTCTACGCTTGGTCCCGATCCCGCATCCCTGCTCGTGAAGTAGAACGAGGCCGCGGCGATCGCTAGCACGACGGCCGCACCGCCGACGTAGAGACCTATCGGCTTCGAGGTGGGCGCTACCGCCCCCACCGAAATTTCAGTCATCTCAGCTTGCCGCATCGTGTCGTGGCTACCCGAGGCCCACCCCGCGCTCTGCGATTGGCTCCGAGCGCTACCTTGCGACGGGGACGAGCCGGAGGGATGCGAGCCCGGCGCGGTTCCGAAGGTCGTGATCGTCGGATCGGCGCGGCTGCTGATGGTCATATCCGCGTCTCCCCTCGCGAGCGCGTCGGCGCGAATGTTGCGGATATACTCTCTGAGCGCGTTGCCGTCGGCGAAGCGGCCGTCCACATTCGGGTCCAAGGCGCGGTCCACCATTTGGATGATCGCTGGCGGCAGATGCGTGTACCGCGCGAGGGGCTCGCGCTTCCCTTGAACCACTTTGAACATCGTCGCGTGCATCGAGTCGCCACTGAAGGGCTTCTTCCGCGTGAGCAGCTCGTAGAAGACCGCACCAAGCGAAAAAATGTCGGAGCGCGCGTCGATTTTTAGGCCTTGCACTTGTTCGGGGGACATGTAGTTGGGCGTCCCCATGAC
>SMYC01000285.1 GCA_004356105.1 Acidobacteriota bacterium
ACGCTGGATCCAACCAGCCACGGCGACGACCAAGAACGTCCAGGGTTGGATCGGCGTGCTCATGACCGAGGATTCTAGCTTTTATTGGCGAACCAAGCGTTGACACGTCTATCCGAAATGCCCCGGCGCGCGCGGGTCTTGCGTTCGTTTGTGTTTTTAGACACGACGGGCTTGCGCTCGACTTGAACCTCACGCTTCTCGTGGCCGCCCTGCTCGGCGGCGGCATCTTCGGCGACCACTGCTCCCCGATCTCCGATTCCACCATCGTCTCGTCGATGGCCGCCTGTACCGATCATATCGACCACGTGCGTACGCAGCTTCCTTACGCGCTGGTCGCCGCCGGTCTCGCTATCACGCTCTACGTCGCGCTCGGTTTTTTGCTCTCCTAGCAATGTCGAGGGAGGTCTAGCGAACTGGATGTCGTCCTCCTTTATTAAAGGAGGTTCGATATGCAACTCACCATCACGACCGCACGGCTCAACGCCATCGCAGACGACCGGCTCGAGGACGTCCTCGCCCGCAAGATTGCCTCGATCGTTCGGGGCAGAGGCGACCACGCCTATTTGGATCATCTGGCGCCGGGACTTCAGATGATCTATGCCACGCGCCACATCGAGAACGAGGTCCGCCGCGACGGTTTCGAAGCGTACTTGTCCCGCGGTGGCGGCCATCTGGCAGCCAAGGCGATGCAGGGCTACGAGCTCGTAGGCGCCGAGTGTCACGCGGCGCTCGTCGAGAACGCGCTCGCGACGTTTCTGCGACGCGACACATCCCCCGAGCCCTATGCGGTCTTGGACGACGTGTTCAAGCATCTCGAGCCGCCGCGCTCGCTCAAGGTCGAATATGTGCGGGCCCACCCCGAGGAGTTCGTCGCGTCATCGTAGTGATACCGCGAAGCGCCCAGAATCAATCGGGTGTATCCTGTCGCAGAAGGAGAACTCCATGAAGCGTCTCGTCGCATCCGTTGTCGTGTTTTCGCTCTCCGCTTCGCTCAGTTTGGCGAGCTCGCAACCCGTCCGCGGCAGGAACGGTATGGTGGTATCCCAGAAGATGCTCGCCTCCGAAGCGGGTCTCGGTGTTTTGAGAGACGGCGGCAATGCCGTGGACGCCGCGGTGGCAACCGCGTTAGCACTCGCGGTAATGCTTCCCCGCGCGGGAAATATCGGGGGCGGCGGCTTCATGGTGTTCCGCTCGGGCGACGGCGAAGCCATCACGTATGACTTCCGCGAAGCAGCACCAGCCGCCGCGACCGCGGACATGTTCACGAGAAACGGCGAGTACGACTGGAACCTCCATCACGCGAGCGGCCGCTCCGTGGGCATTCCCGGAACGATCGCGGGGCTCTACATGGCGTGGGAGGAGCACGGGAAGCTTCCGTGGCGCCGCCTCGTGGCCCCGGCCATCGTGCTCGCGCGGGACGGCATCATCGTCACCGATGACCTCGAGCGCGGGCTCCAGAACATGCTGCACACGTGGAACAACCACGCGGGCACGCTCGCCCAGTTCACGAAAAACGGGGAGCCGTACCGCATCGGCGAGATCTTGAAGCAGCCCGACCTCGCCGCCACGCTCGAGCGCATCGCGGAGAGCGGCCCCGCCGGTTTTTATGAAGGCGAGACCGCGCGGCTCTTCGTCGCCGAGATGGAGCGGCTCGACGGGCTCATCACTCTGGAGGACTTGAAAGGCTACCGGGCGAAAAAGCGCGAGCCCATCCGCGGCACCTATCGCGGCTACGAGATCCTTTCGATGCCGCCACCGAGCTCGGGAGGTGTCGCGGTCGTCGAGATATTGAACGTGCTCGAAGGCTACGACATGGACGCGCTGGGCCTGCACTCTGCCAAGAGCGTTCACCTCGTCGTGGAGGCGATGCGGCGCGCTTTCGCCGATCGTGCACGCGACATGGGCGATCCAGATTTCAACCCGGACATCCCCATCGAGCGCCTCACGTCCAAGGACTACGCCGATCGGCTGCGGCGGTCCATCAACCTCGATCAAGCTTCGACGTCCTCGACCTCGGGCTTCGAGTGGCCGACCGAAAGCCCGGAGACGACTCACTTCTCCGTCGTCGATCGCGACCGGAACGCTGTCTCGGTGACCTATACGATCGAGAGGCCGATGACCATCGTCACCGGAGGTGGTTTTCTCTTGAACAGTGAGCTCGGCGATTTCAACGCCGCGCCCGGACTCACCAACACGGACGGTCTCATCGGGACGGCGCCCAACCTCGCCGCGCCGGGGAAAAGGCCCCTTTCGAGCATGAGCCCCACGATTGTCACGAAAGACGGGGAGCTCTTTCTCGTCACCGGAAGCCCTGGTGGGCGCACGATCATCAACACCGTCATCCAGACCATCCTCCATACGGTAGATTTCGGGTTGAACGCGCAAGAAGCCGTCGACGTCGGCCGATTCCACCATCAGTGGCTACCCGACAAGATTCGCATCGAGAAGAACGCCCTCTCGCCCGACACCCTCGCGATTTTGCGGGCGAAGGGCCATGCCTTCCAGTTCGTTTCGACCCTCGGCTGCGCGCAAGTCATTCTCTTCGACCGAGAGGACGGTGTCCTTCAAGGCGGCTCCGACTTGAGACGGCGCGACGGCGGCGCCGCAGCCTATTAGAGATATGTTTCGCGGCACGTTCACCGCCCTCGTCACGCCGTTTCGCGCCGATGGGACGCTCGACGAGGACGGTGTCATCCGGCTTCTCGAACACCAGTTGAAGTCGGGCGTTCAGGGCGTCGTGCTATGCGGCACGACCGGCGAAGAGGCGAGCCTCTCGCTCGATGAACGAAAGCGTCTCGTCGAGATCGTGCAAAAGCGCGCCGAAGGCCATATCTATACCGTCGTCTCCGCATCCGACAACATTACCGAGCGCGCGGTCCAGCTCGCTCGAGAAATGGACTGGCTGGGGGTCGACGCCATCCTGTCGGTCGTTCCCTATTTCATTCGGCCAAATCAAGCCGGGATCGTCGAGCACTTCCGACGCATCGCTGATGCCGTGCAGACGCCCCTCATCGTCTCGAACGCGCCTGCCCGCGCGGGGACGGGCCTCGAGGCCGACACCGTCTCGCTGCTCGCCGAGCACGAAAATATCCGAGGCATCGACGAGTCCTCGGGCGACCTCGATTTTCTCTCGAACATTCTCGCTGCAACGGATGAAGAGCTCGGCATCTTCGCGGGCGAGGACACGCTCACTCTTCCGATGATCGCCCTCGGTGCTGATGGCGCGTTCTCGCTCGTCTCGAACGAAGTGCCGGACAAAATGTCCGCACTCGTCAACGCCGCGCTCGATGGCCGCTTCGCCGACGCACGTGACTTGCACTATGAGCTCTTCGACCTGATGACCATCAACTATGTCGACCGCAACCCCATCCCCGTCAAAGCCGCGCTCGCGATGATGGGGCTGACCGAAGAGAACTATCGGCTGCCGCTTCTTTCTATCGACGACGTAAAACGAGAACAAATCAAGAAAGCTCTCGTGGAGCTCGACCTTATTTAGAACTGGTAACCGAGCGTTGGGCGCGGTTCCGGCACGCGAAAGAAAGCCACAGAGGCACAGCGCGACGGACCGCAACCAAATCTGCGCCGCGAGCGGTCAGCATTCAGCAGTCAGCTCGCAGTGCTCGGCGCCTCGCGCCTCGGTCAGATCCTCAGTGTGCGCCGTCGACGCTAAACGCGCTCGGACGCCATGTCCAACTTGATTCGCTTGCAATGATTCATTACGCTGCCGCGCGATGAGAAACATGAAAGCGTTGATGCTCATGAGTTTGGCGCTCGCCGCGTGCCAAACGCAGAAGGGTCCGGTGGCGGATCTCGTTCTGATGAACGGACACATCATCACGATGGACGAAGGCGCTCCCGAAGCTCAGGCCATTGCCGTCGCTGGCGATCGCATCCTCGCCGTCGGCACCGACGCAGCCATCGAGAGCCGCATCGGTGACAGCACCGAGGTCGTCGACCTCGAGGGCAAGACCGTCATCCCCGGGATGATCGACTCACACGTGCACTTCATCGGCCTCGGCAACCGCTTGCTTCAGCTCGACGCAAGAAACGTCCGCGACCAAGACGAGATCATCGAGCGCGTCGCCGAGCAGGCCAAGAACGTCGAACCAGGCGAATGGATACAAGGTCGAGGCTGGGATCAAAATCGTTGGACCGTCAAAGAGTTCCCCACCAAGGAGGAGCTCGATGCCGTCTCGCCCGAAAACCCCGTCTATCTTCGCCGTGTGGACGGACACGCCGCTTGGGTCAATAGCCGCGCCCTCGAGATCGCGAACATCACCAGAGACACTCCCGATCCGGCGGGCGGGCGCATCATTCGCTACGCTAGCGGCGAGCCCGCGGGCACGCTCATCGACAACGCCTTCCGCCTCGTCTCACAACACATTCCACCGATATCGAAGGAGCAGAAGCGACGCGCCATCGGCCTCGCGATCGAAGAATGTCTGTCATCGGATGAGAAACTACGAACCAGCCTACGCAAGCGGAGCGAGCCCGGCGCGAATGCGCCGAAGACATCCAGGGCGAACGAGCGAAGAGCGAGTGAGCACTAAGCAGTAATGGTCGAGTTCTTCCTTTCCACCGCCGAGCGCATCGACACGATCCTGTGGGGACCGTGGACGATGTTCTTCATCGCGGGCGTGTCCATCTACCTCACGGCTCGCGGCGGCTTCTTTCAAATCACGAGCTTCGTCTACATCCTCAAAGAGACGCTCGGCCGGCTTCGGTTCGGAAAAAAGGACCTCTCGAAAAACCAGATGACACCGTTCCAAGCCACAGCCACCGCATTAGCGAGCACGGTGGGCACGGGAAACATTGCCGGGGTCGCCACCGCTCTCTCCGTAGGCGGGCCGGGCGCCATCTTTTGGATGTGGCTTCTCGCCGTTTTGGGGATGATGTCGAAGACCGCGGAGATAACCCTCGCGGTGCACTACCGCAACGTCGAGCCCGACGGGCGCACCCATGGCGGCCCGATGTACTACATCCGAAAAGGCCTTGGATGGGGCACGCTCGCGAAGATCTTCAGCGCCGGTATTCTCGTGAACTCGATGGTAGCGGCCACGCTGCAATCCCATACGGTGGGACGCGCCTTTCTCTCGACCTATGGGATCAACCCATACGTCGTGAGCAGTCTCATGGCGGCCGTCACCGCTATCGTCGTCATTGGCGGCATACGGCGTATCGGCAAATTCTCGGAAGCGCTCGTGCCGCTCATGTCGGTTGTGTTCATCTTGAGCGGTCTGGCGGTGTTTTTCTTCAACTACGAGCGGATTCCCGAAACCTTCGCGCTCATCTTCCGGCACGCTTTCGCACCGGCGCCGGCGCTCGGCGGCTTCGCTGGTGCGGGCGTGGCCCAAGCCATCCAAATCGGGATGTCGCGTGGGATGCTCTCGAACGAGGCCGGGCTCGGCACCGCGCCCATGGCGCATGCGACGGCGAATACCGAGCATCCCTTCCGCCAAGGCATGTGGGGTGCCATCGAGGTCGCGATCGACACGCTCGTCATCTGCACGATCACAGCTTTTGCGGTGCTTTCGACAGGAGTTTTGTCTTCGGGCGAGACCGGCATCGAGCTCGTCATTGCCGCCTTCGCTTCGGTCTTCCCTCCCGCCGTCGCGGGGGGGCTCTTGTCCTTTGCGATTCTCACTTTTTGCCTCACGACGCAAATCGCGTTCTTCTTGTATTTCGAGACGGCGATCACGAGCCTCTTCGGCTCAGGCGCCATCCGCTATTTGCGTTATGTCTATTTCATCCCAGGCGTGCTCTTCGCCGGCGTCTCGAATGTCGACCGACTCTGGGTCTTCGCCAATCTCGCGGTCGGCTCCTGCGCCATCCCTAACTTGATTGCGGTGCTCGCTCTGAGCGGCCCGTTTTTCGTTCTCATGCGAGACTATGTCCGTCAGGAGAACCGCTACACGACCGCCATCATCGATCGGTCACGGGAGTATGTTCAATGAGCTCTGAAGACTGGCCCCAATGGCGCGGCCCAGAACGTACTGGAGTCGCTAGCTGGGTCTCCTCGCCCCCGTCCTGGCCCGACGCCCTCGTGAAGCGCTGGCAAGTCTCCGTCGGTGAAGGCCATTCGAGCCCCGCCGTGGTGGGCGAGCTCGTCTATCAGTTCTCGCGTGAAGGCGAGGACGAGGTCGTGCGGGCGCTCCGCCTCGCGGATGGCGAGACAGCCTGGAGGGCGTCGTACCGCGCGCCCTACCAAATGAACCCGTCCGCTACCGCTCATGGGAAGGGACCCAAATCCTCGCCGCTCGTCACCGACGGCAGAGTGTTCGTTCTAGGCATCGACGGCATGCTTTCTTGCTACGACGCGGAAGACGGTGGACTCGTCTGGCAGCACGACTTCAAGAACCTCTACCCGGCCACATCACCTCTCTATGGGCACGCCACGTCGCCGCTCTTGGCACAGGGCAAGCTCATCACGCATATCGGCGGCCCGGGCAACGGTTCCATCTGTGCCCTCGAGCCCGAGACCGGCATGATGATCTGGCATCACGACGGCGATGGCCCCGGCTACGCCTCACCCATCGTCGTGCGTCTCGAACGCACGCGCCAGATCGTCACGCAGACCGACGCCCATATCGTCGGTATCGCGCTCTCCGAAGGCTCTTCGCTTTGGAAGATCCCGTTCAAGACACCCTATGACCAGAACATCCAGACACCCATTCTGCACGGCGACAGGCTCATCTTCTCGGGGCTGGGGAAGCGTACAGTTGCGGTTACCGTCGAGGGCAACGAGACGCGCGAGCGGTGGAAGAAATCCGTCACGTTCTACATGAGCACGCCTGTCCTCGTAGGCGATCGGCTCATCGGTTTTTCCGACAAGAAGAGCGGCCACTTCATCGCACTCGAAGCCAAAAACGGCAAGACGATCTGGGAAGGTCCGCCGCGTCAAGGCGACAATGCTGCGATCGTGGCGGCGGGCGATTGGGTGCTCGCGTTGACCGATAACGCCGAGCTCTTCATCCTGCGCGCGGACGCCGATCGCTTCGAGCCCGAGCGTACTTATTCTGTAGCCGACAGCCCGACCTGGGCGCATCCCGTGCCGACCGCGGAAGGTATACTAATCAAGGATAAAACGACCCTTACGCTTTGGAGCCTAGGGTAAGCTGTTTCGCTCCCGTGGCTAGCGAGAATACGCCCATGCGGTTTCGCGTTTCTATCGGGCCTTGTCCGCGTTCAAGGCGCTGACGACTTCCTGAGCGTTCGCGGCCCGCGGATGGTCGGGCGCGAGCGTCAGAAACTGCTCGAAATGCGCGAGCGCTTTATCGTTCTCGAGTTTGCCGACCAAAATCAGACCGGCCTGGTAATGCGCCATCGCGTTGTCCGCTTGGAGCTCGATCGTTTGCTCGTAAGCGGCGAGAGCGCTCTCCTCATCGCCGGCATTCTGCACATAGACTGCATAATTGAACAACGCCAACGGGTCCGTCGCGCGGATGTCCATGGCCATCTTCATCGCCGCGGCTGCCTCAGTCCACTCCTTCGCCGTGCCGCGGAGATCCGCCACCGCAAGATAGGAGTCATAGGCGAGATCTGGGTTTTTCTCGGCCGCGATCGTGTAGTACTCGATGGCGTTCTCCTTGTCGCCCATCAGATCGTACGTGGAGCCGATGTTGAAATAGATCTCGGTCGAGTCCGGCATCATCTCTTTCAGCTCCAAGAGCTTCGCGAGAGTCTCCGCATGGTCTCCGACGTCGCTCGCCGTATTGAACTCGGAGAGAAGCTCGGTCGCACGCGCGTGCTCTTTCTCGGAGAGCTCACCCGCTGCCCGCTTGAACAGGATTTGCTCACCGAGCCAAGACTCGGAGTAAGCCGAGACTTGGATCTCCAACGGGAGCTTCCGGTAGCCTTCCTTCTCGCAGGTGATCGTGTACATGCCAGAACGAACGCCCCCTCTGGTGAACATGCCGTTGTCCTTCGTCGTGGCTGTCGTGCGCCGGCCCATGGAGCCGCCGGAAAGCTCGATCGAGCATTCCACACCGCTGAGTGGGTTACCGTCTTCGTCCAAGATCTTGCCGCGAATCGATCCGGCCTGCGCGAAAGCGTCCGCAGCCACGAGCGCGAAAATGGCCGCCGCCACGACCGTCCAACGATTGAATTTCATTCTTTCCTCCTGGGGCAGCACGCATCGCAGCCCTTTAGTTCATTATTTTGCCGGTGTCTCGCGACGGGCCCTGCCTGCCTCAAGAATGTTTCCCGTAATTTTTCTCCCCCGCCTCGATTCGAATCTCCAACCGATTCTCTTTCGTCGGCATCGGACAGGTCGTATGCGGGTTGTACGCGCAAGGGGGATTATAGGCCCGGTTGAAATCGATCACGACTTTGCCGTTCTCGGGCGCCTCGGTGCGGAGGAAGCGGGCCGCCGGATAGGACCCTTTGCCGCTCGTCCCATCCCGGAAGGTGAACTTCAGCGTGCCCTCGCGCGCCTTCTCCGCCTCCATACGCACTTTCTGCCCTTGAAGCTCGAAATCCACATATCCCACGACTTCGAAGACCTCGATATCGCCCAGAATGTTCAACATCTCGACTTTCTTCTCTTCCGCATGCGGGGTGAACTTCGCCTGGACACGAAACTTCGGGTCGACCGGATACCAATCGAGGCCGGCAAACTCCTTGCGATAGGACGCGTTCAGGTCACGGAGTCGGATCGCGAGACGCTCACCGCTATAGTGCAGCCACATCTTCAACTCGTTAATCGCGATCGCGTGCTTTTCCCCCATCTCGAGCTCGACCGCCTGGATGGGCTTTCCGTCTTGGGTGATGGTGACGCCGTCTTCAGCATGGAACGTCGCTTTGCGATCGTGAAACTTGAATACGCCCACGATGGCAGGCGCTGAGTCCTCGGGGAGCACAAAATCATTGCTGGTCGCGGTCCCGACCCAGTTCTCACCTTCGCGCAGCCAAAAGAGGCCAGCGACCGTCAGCCAACTTGTATCCTTTTGCAGGTTCTCTTCGCGCTCAGCCTGCCAGCTCTTTACTCTGTCGACATAGCCGGGATCTTCTACGCTCGAAGCACTGGCACCAATGATGACGATGACGGTGACGAGCATGACAGTTAAAAAAGCGAGCGCCGCGCCTACGCCATATCCGAGTTTTCTACCAGTGTTCACAGCACATACCTCCAACTTCGCCCCACACTCGCATTGTACTTTACGAGAGACGACACCGCTAACCGGGCGGCTATTTCTTGTATTCCATGACGTTTACGGGATCCGGGCTCTCGAAAACGGATGCGGGGACGTCCACGAGCACCGCCACGTTCTCGTGCTTTCGCTCGCCGCGACCCGCGGAGAGCATGATCCCACCTTGCTTCTGCCAGTCTTGCCAGGGAATTTGAAAGCGCGGCTCCGGGTCGGAAGCCTTCGGATAGTAGTCCCATTGAGTGACCAGGCGGGAATCCTCGTCGACGTAGACGTGATACTTGTTCTCCGGAGTTCGGCCGACATCCTTGAAGGTCAGCTCCAAAACGTCGGCTGCCTTTCCATCTGCCGTCTCACCTTTGCCAAAATATTTCAAGGTGACGCCGCTGTCCTTGAGCTTGAACGGCATGAAGACCCAGTATGAGTCGTTGATCCAGGCGCTCTCGGCATCGTGGAGTGCCTCCTCGAGAGCCGCCGCAGCGGTGACCTCCTGACCTTCCTTCCAGACACGCCCTTTCTTCGAGTTTAGGTTCATCAGGACGAGCATCTCTTCGCTCTCGAAGCGAAGATTCCCGCTATGTTTGTCCCACACGTGCGTGCGGCGTCCGAAGAATTTCCACGTCAGATAGCGGCTTTCGTCCCAGGCTCGGCGGCCACCGAGCTTTTCCATGACTTCGTCCGCGACCGCGATGGCCTCCCGATCCGAACCTTCGGCGTCGAAACCAGGCATGGGCGGGTTCTTCGATTGAGCTCCGAACGAAATCGAAGCGCCCAGAACAACGACGCCAGCAAACAATCTTCGCATTAGCCTCTCCTTCCGGCGGAGATTGTACCTCATCGGTCGAAAGCCCCGTTACGCGCTTTGTCCGTCTGGCGCCGATCGACCGCCCGCACCACCATCATCAGAAGAAGCGTAGCGAGAGCTCGGAGAGTCTCGAAGACCGTCAGGCTCCCGACCGTGGATTCCGCACCGAGGTTCTGCGCGATGATGTTCCACACGATGCTCAGAAGCCAAAACCCCCACCACATGGGGAGAATGGACGGCACAGCGGCAGAAACCCACGCGACCCCCGGCTTTGGCTCGCTCGCTTGATAGATTTCCTTCACGGAGCGATACGGACCGATCAGGTTCGCGACGGGAACAAAAGCGATCCCAGCGCTCCATCCGGGCGAGAAAAACATTCCTTCAGCGCCAAGCGAGCGCGCGTCGCGATTGGCACGAAAGACCCATACTGAGAAACTCACGACCACGAGCGCAAGCAGCGGCCACGTCAAGGCCCAGCTCAGCGCGAGCGGGCCAGGTGCAAGGGTCAAAATCGCGTTCTGGTAGCCCTCCCAGCCAAAAAAGACGGCGAGATAGAGCGTGGCCCGAAAGGCCCGAAGCGCGAGCTCGACGAGCAGAACAGCGAGGAGGACGGTCGCGGCCCCCGAGCTTTGCCTCGGCAAGGGCCGCACGCCCTCCTCGGGAGGAGAGTAAGGATTCGCCGTTTCCGCCACCGCACGCTCCATGCTCGTCTCGGAGCCATCCTAGCAACATTTGCCATAAGCAAGGCTTGACTTCACCATCCAAGCCGTGTAACGTGCGGAGCGTTCTCGATGTGCGGCGAGAAAAGGGGTCTCTTGCCATTTGACGAAATTTCGAGGCCTATTGCAGGCCCTGTCGACTCTGTGGATTTTCGCGCGCTCGTCGAGAGCTCCCCCGACAGGATCTCGACCCTGGATCCCGAAGGCACGATCCTCTTCACCAATCACACGCTTGCCAATCTATCGGCTGTAGAGGTCATCGGTACCGACGTCATGAGCTACGTCGACGAGCATGAGCGCGCGGCGTACCGGGAAGCTCTCGACGACGTTTTCTTGAACGGCGTCTCCCGCACCCTAGAGCTGTCAACCGCTGGGCTGAGTTGGCTCACGAGGCTCATCCCTATCAAACATGACAATGTCGTCGAGACGGTTCTCGTGATCACGACCGATCTCAGCGAGCGCAAGCGCGCCAAAGTGGCACTTGCGAAGAGCGAGAACAAGTTCCGTGCGCTCGCGGAAAGCGGCTCGGCAGCCATCTTCATCTTTCGAGGCGCCAAAATACTCTACGCCAACCCGATGGCCGAGCGTATCACCGGCTTCACCCTCGACGAGATCTTAGAGATGAGTTATGGGGATATCGTCTACGAGAGCGACGGTGAGGTGGCGCCGTCCGACGCTAGGACACGACACCAGGGTGGAGGTGTTCCCGCTCGTCGGGAGGCCAATCTCCGCACCACGACGGGCGAAATACGCCGGGTCGATTATACCGAGCACGTCTTCGATGATGACGGCGAGCCGACAGTGCTTGCCACGGCAGTGGACATTACCGAGCGCAAGAACGCCGAGGAGGAGCGCCAGAAGTTCGAAACAGAGGTCCAACACGCGCAAAAGCTGGAGAGCCTCGCCGCGCTTACCGCTGGTATTGCCCACAATTTCAACAATCTCCTGACAAGTATCCTCGGGAGCGCGAGTCTCGCCGCTTCGCAGCTCCCGGAGGGCTCTCCGGCGAAGGAGCAGATCGAGCGCGTCCTGCAGGCTGCCGAGAAGGCAGCCGACCTGACGAACCAAATGCTCGCCTATGCCGGCAAGGAAAACTTCGAGGTAGGCTTCGTCGACCTGAACCAACTCGTCCGCGATGTCATTCCGCTCGTGCGAACGTCGCTCTCCAGGAATACTCGTATCCGTGAGTCGTGGGCCGCCAACTTACCCAGCATCGAGGCGGACCCGGTCCAGCTTCGACAAGTCATCGTCGCGCTCGTGACGAACGCCTCAGAAGCGCTACAAGACGAGCACGGCGAGGTCTCGATCCGCACCGGAGCGCTCAAGAGCACCGCTCACTCGGGAACACGCGTTTTCGTCGAGATCTCCGACACCGGGCGAGGCATGGATGCCGAGACCTCCGCGAAAATCTTCGACCCCTTCTTTACGACTAAGTTTTCTGGGCGGGGACTCGGTCTCGCGGCTGTGCAGGGAATCGTCCGAGCCCATCGCGGCGATATTCGCGTCCAAAGCCAATTGGGTCGAGGCACGACCATGACGGTATTCCTCCCGGCGACGAGCCCAGGCCGCGCGGTCATAGACGACGATCAGCGTTCGTCACCCGGCGGCAGTCGCACTATCCTCGTGATCGATGACGAACAAAGCGTCCGGGAAGTGGCGCAAGCGGTGCTCCAAGAAAAGGGATTCGAAGTGTTGCTCGCCGGCAGCGGCCGCGAAGCGCTCGACATTTTCGGCGAGCGAGCGTCGGAGATCGACGCGGTCCTGCTCGACATGACGATGCCACGCATGAGCGGAGAGCAAACGTTGGTCAAGCTCCGCCGCATGCGGCCCCAGGTGAAGGTCCTGCTCACGAGCGGCCATAGCGAACAAGAGGTTTCACAGACATTCGCGGGCAAGAAAGCCTCGGCATTCCTTAAAAAGCCGTTTCGCGCCTCGGAACTGATCGATAGAATCCAGCAAGTGGTGAACCCGCATCTATGAGTCAAGCGGTCGCAATCACCTTCTGTGCTACGATCGCGGGACCAGAGGTTAGATGCGCAAGGTCTTCTATTCGAACGAGATCGTCCCGGCGTCAGACCACTTCGCTCTTGACCATCGCGAAGGCGGACTGGAGCTCGAATAGTGTCCGAAGAGCCCTCCGACAAAGCACCATCGCTCGATTTCATCCGAACGATCGTCGCGGAAGACGTCGCCAACGGGAAGAATGACGGCCGCGTCGCCACGCGTTTTCCTCCCGAGCCGAACGGCTATTTGCACATCGGCCACGCTAAATCGATCTGCCTGAATTTCGGGATTGCTGCAGAGTATGGCGGGACGTGCAACTTGCGGTTCGACGATACGAACCCGGCGAAAGAAGACGTCGAATATGTCGACGCCATCAAGGAGGACGTCCGCTGGCTCGGCTTCGACTGGGACGACCGGCTGTACTATGCCTCCGACTACTTCGAGAAGATCTATGCCTGCGCCGTCAAGCTCATCCGAGACGGCAACGCTTATGTCGACAGTCTGAGTGCGGAGGAAATCCGTGAATATCGCGGCACGCTGACAGAGCCGGGCAAGAACAGCCCCCACCGGGAGCGTTCCGTCGAAGAGAACCTCGACATGTTCAAGAGAATGCGCGCCGGCGAGTTCGCGGACGGAACGTGCGTCCTGCGAGCGAAGATCGACATGGCCTCGGGCAATGTGAACCTGCGTGATCCAACGCTTTATCGGATCCGGAAAGTAGCGCATCATCGCACCGGCGACCAGTGGAGCATCTACCCGATGTATGACTTCACCCACGCCGTCTCGGACGCCTTCGAGAACATCACGCACTCACTTTGCACCCTCGAGTTCGAGGATCACCGCCCGCTCTACAATTGGTCGGTCAATGAGACCGGAGTCGCGTTCAAGCCTCGGCAAATCGAGTTTGCCCGTTTGAACTTGAGCTACACGATTCTCAGCAAGCGCAAGCTTCTGCGCCTCGTGCACGAGGGCCACGTCAGCGGATGGAACGACCCCCGGATGCCTACGCTAAGCGGATTGAGGCGGCGCGGCTATACGCCAAAATCCCTCCGAACCTTTTGCGCGCGGATCGGGCTCGCGAAGCGCGACAGCCTCGTGGACGTCGCGCAGCTCGAGCACGCGGTCCGCGAGGACTTGAACGCCCGCGCCCCTCGCGTGATGGGTGTCCTTCACCCTCTTCGAGTCGTGCTCGAGAACTACCCCGAAGGCGAAGTGGACGAGCTCGACGCGGTGAACAACCCCGAGGACGAGAGCGCCGGTACGCGCAAAGTGCCTTTCTCACGAGTTCTGTATATCGAGCGCGCGGACTTCATGGAGGATCCTCCGAAGAAGTTTTTCCGGCTCGCTCCTGGCCGCGAGGTCCGGCTTCGCTACGCTTATCTCATCACGTGCACCGATGTCGTCAAAGACGACGCGGGCGAGATCGTCGAGCTCCGCTGCACTTACGATCCCGAAACGCGCGGCGGGACGCCGCCCGACGGGCGCCGCGTGCGCGGCACGCTCCACTGGGTCTCCGCCGAGCACGCGCTCGATGTCGAAGTGCGCCTCTACGATCGGCTCTTCTCGCGCGAGAAGCCCGACGACGTGGAGGAAGGTCAGGACTACATCGCGAGCTTGAATCCCAATTCGCTCGAGCTCCTCGAAAGCGCCAAGCTCGAGCCAAGCGTGGCCGGTGCCGCGCCCGGTACTCGCTACCAGTTCGAGCGGCAGGGTTATTTCATCGTCGACCCGGACGCGTCTGCCGACAAGCTCGTCTTCAATCGCACGGTCTCGCTCAAAGATGCTTGGGCGAGGATCGCGGCTCGGGGCTCGCAGTAGCTGCTTTCGGCTGCCGGCTACCCCTTCTTCCTTTTCACGGTCTGGGTTGTCTGAGACAATTCGCTGATAGTGTTCGGCTATGGGGCCCGGACGGCCTTCCGAGACATTCTCACTACCCAAAGACGCTGGCCAGTAGCCGACGGTCTTAAATTTCAGGGAGAAGAACATTTCCTCTCACTTCTTGTTCTTGTCTTTTCTTTGCGACTTTGCGACTTTGCGCCTTTGCGTTACGCTTTTCTTAACATTGATTGAGCTTAGACCCGCAGTAAGAAGCCGATGGCAACACGGATCGCGGGAGTGTTATTCTCCGATAGCCCTCTTCCGATAAGGAGTCTTTATGACGATTCACGCCCTTCGCTTTGCTCTTACATTGAGTCTTGTCGCCTCGACTGCGCTGGCCGGCGACCGCCCCGCTAAAGGGGCCACGCTCGGCCGCTCGCCGGTGCTCGCCACGCACGGGATGGTGGCTACCAGCCAGCCGCTCGCGGCAGCCGCGGGGCTCCGGGTGCTGCAGGAGGGCGGCAACGCGATTGACGCCGCCATCGCTACAGCCGCGGTGCTGAACGTCGTCGAGCCGATGATGTGCGGGATTGGCGGCGATCTCTTCGCGCTCGTCTATCATGCCGAGACGCAAACGCTCTATGGGCTGAACGGAACCGGGCGTGCCGGCGCCCTCGCCACCGCGGAAAAGATGCGCCAGGACGGCTACGAGCGCATGCCCGGCTATGGAATCTATGCCGTCACCGTGCCGGGAGCGCTCGACGGCTGGGAGCAGCTGCGCTCGCGCTTCGGCAGCAAGAGCCTCGCGGAGCTCTTGGAGCCCGCCATCGGCTACGCTGAGAACGGGTTTCCCGTCTCCCAAATTATTGCCACCGACTGGAAAGCGGCCGAAGAGAAGCTTGCGCGCCACCCGGCGGCCGCCGCGAATTACCTCATTAACGGACGCGCGCCGCGTCACGGCGAGCTCTTCAAATCGCCCGACCTCGCCAAGACGTTCCGGATCATCGCGGACGAAGGGCCGGACGCCTTTTACCGAGGGACCATCGCTCGAAAGATTGCCCAGTTCATCGCGAGTGAAGGCGGCTTCGTCACCTATGACGACATGGCGGGCCACACGTCGACTTGGGTCGACCCGATCTCGACGACATATAAAGACGCGACCATTTATCAAATCCCGCCAAACTCTCAAGGCTATGTCGCCCTCGAAATGCTCAACATTCTCGAAGGCTTCGACGTCGCGTCGCTCGGGCATAATTCCGCGGAATATCTACACCTCCTCATCGAAGCGAAGAAGCTCGCTTTCGCCGACAGAAACGCCTATCTCGCCGACCCAGACAAAGCCGACATACCGCTCGACAAGTTGCTGTCGAAGCAATACGCAGCGGAGCGGGCAAAGCTGATCGACCGCGAGCGCGCCGCCCGCGAAGTGCGTCCCGGAATGATCGACCCAACCGAAACCGTTTACTTGACGGTCGTCGACGAGGATCGCAATGTCGTGTCGCTCATCTACAGCGTCTTTTCGGCCTTCGGCTCCGGGCTCGTCGTCCCGGGCACAGGCATCACACTTCAAAACCGTGGGACCGGATTCTCTCTCGAGCCCGGTCATCCGAACGAGCTCGCGCCGGGAAAGCGCGCGCTTCACACGAACATGCCGGGAATGGTCTTCAAAAACGGCAAACCGTGGTTGAGCTACGGGGTGATGGGCGGCGATATGCAGCCGCAGGGCCACACCCAAGTGCTCTTGAACATGCTTGAGTTCGGGATGAACGTCCAGGAGGCGGGCGAGGTGGCGCGCTTCCGCCATTTCTCCGATCGCGCGGTCGGCTTCGAGTCCGGCATCGGTATCGACGTTCTTCAGGCGCTCATCGAAAAAGGACACCGACCGCGAATATCAATGGGCGCTTATGGCGGCTATCAAGCCATCATGATCGACTGGGAGCAAGGTGTTCTGCTCGGCGGATCAGATGTGCGCAAAGACGGCGCAGCAATGGGCTACTGATCTCTCTCATGACGGTCGTGTTTCGGGATCCTCCGTCGCATGGCCGGCGTGGTGACGCCCCAGCTCCTCACGGTCTACGCTGTGACGGAGGACGAATGACCTGCGAATTCTGCGGTGGTGAAACTGCAAAAAAAATGCGCAAGCACCACTGGCTCCACGGCAAGCTCTATGTTGTGGAGAATGTCGATGCCGAGGTTTGTCGGGAGTGCGGAGAGCGCTACTACCACGCCACGACGCTCGACGTGATCGACAAACTTCTCGAGGGGAAGCACAAAGTCAAGAGGAGTATGGAAGTCGAAGTCGTCAGCCTTTGAGGTCCCTGCGAGCGCTGCTCCGGACCAAAGGCTGCGTGCGGGATCCCAAAAGGGGACATCAACATCAACGGGCGAGGCCCGAAACTCTAGCTGACTTCCGGGCGGGAGAAGGACGTCTCTTCCAATAACCCGTCGGATGCTTTCGTCGTGCGGAAAAAGCCCCGCGCAAGAAGCGAATGGATATGCCGGAGCACCTGGAAATCCGTCAGCTCTGACTCTTCCATGACGCGGACGATCGTCTGATAGCGGATGAGATACTCATAAATCTCCAGCTCATCGGCGCTGAGTGCATTGACGGCGACGTCGCAAGCGTCGTTGAGCCCGATCTCGTAGACGAGTGGCGGCAGCTTCGACGTCAGCCGCTCGAGTGCTTCGATCTGCTGCATCGCTTCAAGGATGATGATCTCCGTCTGTCCCGCGATCGTCATCGGTACCGTTGCGTCCGTGGGGAACGCGAAGATCTCGTAGCGCCCTTTCTGTATCCCGAGCACGCGGTGAAGCGCTTTCTCCTTGCGCACGTTTCCTGCCTGGCAGTGCACGATCTGACCGTCCGTCAGGTAGAGCCGGCCGTCGCCGCTCTGATTCCGGATGACGATCATTGCCGTCATCCCGTGGCTGGCGAGCTGTATCAGTAAATCAGGTAGCGTCGTATCGATGCGCTCCGGAGACATCGTGAGCTGCGTAACGGACACGGCGCTTTGATACGGAAGGATGTTCCCGACCGTCCCGATACGAAACGGGCTGGCGAGCTTGGTTTTCCGCTGGCGGGGCACGAGGGTGACGCTCAGCAGGAAGCTCCCAATCCGGATGCGGTCCCCGCTCTCGAGACGTTGCCGGCGCACGGATTCGTCGTTCACGTAGGTGCCGTTGGTGCTCCCCATATCGCGGATGAGCAGCTCGCCAGCCTCGTTCAAAATCTCGACATGATAGTTCGACACTCGGTTCGAGCGAAGCTGGATATCGTTCGTGTGGTGGCGCCCAATCGAAACCCGAAACGTCTCCTGGAGATCGAAGCTATGGACCTGGCGATCGGTGGCTAGCTGCAGCAACATCTCGTGAAGCGGCAATTCGGTTTTTGCGTGGTCCATAGACAGGGAAGCCCCAAGCGTTTGAAGCAATTGGGGTGCCAGCTAGCTATCCGTCAGAGAACAAAGAGCTTTTACCGACGCACACCTTCTAGATTGTAGGGGTTTACCCGCGGTGAGTCATGCATTCTTTAATGCAAGCCGCGACAATCCGAAGAACGGATTGGGAGGGGTCTCGCCCAATACGACCTCGGCAACATGCTCCCCTAGCGCAGGTCCGTGCTTGTAACCATGACCCGAACCCCCGCCGACCACCCAGACGTTCTCCGCGTCCGGATGCCGGTCGATGATGAAGTTATGGTCGGTGCTGTTCTCGTATTGACACACGCGTGCCTCGACGAGCGGGGCACCCTTCATGCCCGGGAAGCGAAACTCCATATAGTCGCGCGCCGCCGCGATGGATTCCTCCCGCGGGAGACGCTCCATCGTCGTCGGGTCCACCGTCTCGCCTGTTGAATCATCCGCGACTTTGAACCCGCGCCAATTACTGCCGGGAATGCCGTAAT
Organism: Acidobacteriota bacterium; assembly: GCA_004356105.1. GTDB lineage: Bacteria > Acidobacteriota > Vicinamibacteria > Marinacidobacterales > SMYC01 > SMYC01. The sequence continues at coordinate 18,397 of SMYC01000285.1, forward strand.
ACAGCCGTGGCCCGTTATCGATCCAGATGGGGCAAAAGCCTTCGAGGTAGCGCGTATCTCCGAGAGGTGTCCCGAAGTAGTAAATCTCTTGCCGCGTTGGCGTGATGAACGTCTCGCCGAGCTCGGGAAAAAGGCCACCGAGCCAAGGGCCGCATGCAAAAACGTAGTTGTCCGCGCTTAGCGTCTCGCCGTTCGAAAGAACAACGCCTTTTCGGCCGCGCTTCGCGGCGCTCTGAACATAGGTGCCGCCAAGCTCGATGAACGCCTCGAGCACAGCTTGGCACCCGCGCCGCGCGAGAAGATAGCCGCAATCCTCTTCGTAGATTGCCCATTCAACGTCCTCGAAGTTTATCTGGGGGAAGCGTCGGGCGGCTTCGCTCACGCTCAGCTCCTCGAAGGGAACCCCGACTTTCTTAAGAACCTGGATCGCCGCTCGCTCATAGGTACCGTCCGCGCTCGCCATCCAAAGGCCGCCCATTCGATGGTACAGCTTTATGTCCCAACGCTTCTCGTACTCTTTCCAGAGCTCGAGCGAGCGTACTACCCAGCGCGTATAGATCTCGTCGGCGCCGTAGGTTGCGCGGATGACACGGGTCTCACCGCCCGAGCTCGCACGCGAATGGCCCGGCCCCCACGCGTCGACGAGCGTGACCGAAACACCTTTGCGCAACAAGTGAAGCGCCGTCCAGCCCCCGAAGACACCGGCGCCAACGACAACTGCAGAAGATTGCGTCATGGCTCTGTCGAGACGCTCATGCCTTTGCGATGTTCCCCGAACCAGTCCAGGATATAGAGCTGCGTTCGGATGAAGTTCGACGGCATCGAGCTCGTTCCGTGATATTCCTTGTTGAAGCGGAGGAGCGCCGTCTCGACGCCGAGAATCTTTAGCGCTTGGTAATACTCCTCGGTCTGGCTCATTGGCGTGCGCAAATCGAGCTCGCCTGTCATTAGAAGGGTGGGCGTCGTGACATTCCCCACATACATGAGCGGCGAATGTTCGAGATATTTTTCAGCATTGTCCCAAGGGAAACCCTCGAAGCGGTAATAAGCCCAAAGCGTGATGTCGGCCGTTCCCGCGAAGCTCATCCAGTTCACGACGGGACAGCGCACCGCCGCCGCGGCGAAGCGATCCGTCTGGCCAATCGCCCAGCTCGAGAGCACACCGCCCCCGCTGCAGCCGGTGACGTAGAGCCGGTCCGCGTCTACGTAACCTTTTTCCAGAACGTGATCGACCCCCGCCATGAGGTCCTCGTGGTCGACGCTCGGATACCCGTTATCGATGGCGTTTCCGAACTCTGTACCATATCCCGTGCTCCCGCGCGGATTCGTATACAGAAGCACGTAGTCGTTCGCGGCGTAGTTCTGAAACGCATTGTTGAACCCGACATTGTACATACCGTGTGGTCCCCCGTGGATTTGGAGAATCATCGGGTAGCGTTTCGAGCTGTCGAATCCCGGCGGTTTCACGATCCAGCCTTGGATGCGCGCGGCGTCCTCAGTGGAGGATTCGTACCAAATCTCCTCGACTTCGCCGAGCTCGACGCCCGCGAGAACGTCGTCGTTCACATGCGTCAGCCGTTTCATCTCGCTCGGGCGCAACATCGAGAAGGCCACGACATCCGGCGGAACGTGAAAAGAAGACCGGATGGCCACAGCCGTCCCATTCGCAGCAACGGAACCGAGTGTCAGCATGTGCTCCCCGTCCGTGAGCTGTTTCAACCCGCCGTTGAGCGACGCGGAGTGCACGTTGCGGGCGCCACGATCGTCAGCCATGAAGTAGACCGCGCTGCCGTCAGAAGACCATACGAGCCCACGCACGTCTCGGTCGAGCTCGGACGAAATGTTCCGCATCGCGGTGCCGTCGATGTTCACGACATAGAGGTCGCTCACGCGATAGGTTTGTGCCGTCCAGTCATAGCCGGAGAACGCTACGGTCTTGCCGTCGGGCGAGACGACGGGCGAGGTCCACGGACCGCGTTTCGACGTAATGGCCGTGATGTCGCCCGAGGCGATGTCGACCCGGTAGATATGGGACTCGCGATATTTCACATCCGCGTCGTCTTCCATCGCGCCGTCGAAAACGAGCGTCTTGCCGTCGGGCGTCCAGTCGATGCCGGCACCGTAGTCGAGTCCTACCGAACCTCGCGAGCCCACGTGCCACTTCCCTTCCGTGAGCTGGCGCGGCGAGCCACCATCGGCCGGAACGAGGAAGAGGTGGCGGTAGCCTTCCTCGAGAAAACCGACGCGGTCCTGGCGAAAATGCATGGTGCGGACGATGCGAGGCGTCTTGGTCCAATCGGCCCCTTCGGGCGGCGAGGGCATGGAAGGTAGATCCCACGTCTCTTTCGCGGGCACGATCATCGTGAAGGCGATGCGGGTGCCGTCCGGTGACCAGTGCAGATCCCGCGGCGTTGTCGTGACATGCGTGACCTGCGACGTCGCGCCTTCCGCGTCCATCCACCGCACGAGGATCTGCTTTCCTTTGGGCTTGCCATCAGACAAGTAGGCGAGACGCGTTCCGTCCGGCGACCAGCGCGGGCTCGAGCCATCGACAAGGAACCGGTTGCGCGTCCCGTCGGTACCGACCATCCAGAGCTCGGAATCCCAACGATCGTCGATCCGGTTCACCATCGACCGTGTATAGACGGTGCGTTTGCCGTCGGGTGAGATCTGGGGGTCGCTAACACGCTCCCAGTCGAGAATGTGGTCTGCTGTGAGTCGGCCTTTACTGGCCGTTTCCTGCGCAGCAGAGGATGCGGCCAAGAAAATGCTCGCAAGCAGCCAGCACGTCGATCGACGAGTCATGAGGTCCTCCTTGGATCGTTCCTGCGAGTGTAAGCGCGAAAACCGCCGAGATCAACGCTGGCTTTCGATCTGCGCCATCGCGCTGGCGTAATCGGTGAAGTCTATGTGGTGAGTGATCTTGGCGTTCTCGACGCGCAGGAAGGTGATGAGCCTGCCGCGGAGCTGGATCTCGGGTTTGTCGACGTTCCAATAGGCGCCGCTCATACGCACATTCATAGACATGATGTAGAGGACGGCCGGGCCCGCGACGAATTTCTCGTCGACGACGTAGCGGATTTCGCTGGTTCCAGAATCCTCCCAGCTCGTGCGCCAGAAATCGACGATGGCCTCCATGCCCACGAGGTCGATCGCGTCGCGGTCAAAATATTCCATCGTGAAGTCTTGATAGACGGACGTCTCGTCCAGGAGCTCCGCCATATGTTCCCAATCTTGGTTCTGAATTCTGCGAAGATAGGCCGTCGCCACGTCCTCGACCTCGCTCGTTTGGAGAATCTCCGTCATCACGACGCCCGTCGCAGTCGGAAGATCGAGCCCGAGCAAGTGCGCGATGGTGGGAGCGACGTCGAGGTTCCGAACGTGACCGACCCGCTGGCCACGCGCGATCCCCACACCCGAGGCGACGAAGGCCGGGTACATGCGGGGATGGGACGGCAGGTAGCCGTGCCCGTGATAGACCGTCGCCCGAGGCCGGCGATGGGTGGACGAGCTCTCCGCGTCCGCGACCGGGAAAGTATCGATATCACCGACGATCGCGTATTGGCCTTGGACGTGCGGGTCTTCCTCGTAGCGCGGGAAGCCGAGGTCGTGAAAATCCTGCGGCCGGAGGATCCGGGCGACACCGCGCAGACTGAGCGCCTCTTCGAACACGCGCTCGAGCGCCGCTTCGTCGCGCGTGAGATCCGCGGCTTCGACGTAAAGGGACCAGCCCGATCGCGTGAGGCGTACGCGGTCGGCCAGCCCGTTTCGTTCGAAGAGCGGATGCAGATTCACCTCGTGGCGCACGGTGTGGAAGCCGTGATCGGAAACGATGAAAAACGTCGTCTTATCGGCAAGCCCCGCTTCGTCGACCGCCCGCATCAGGATGCCGACGGCGTTGTCCGCGGCGGTAATCGCCTCTTTCGACCGGTAGTGGTCGGGCCCGTAGACGTGTTGGATCTCGTCGGTGACAAGGAGGTGAATCGCGAGAAGCTGCGGCCGGTATCGAAGGAGCACATAGGCGGCCGCGTCGGCAAGGATGGCATCCGCGGCACCTTTGCGATTCCGATCCAAGTACCACGCGTAAAAAAGGTCGATCGGGATGCCGGCTTTCCTCAGCTCTTCGAGAAAAGCCGGGTCCGCCGCCTTCGGGTCGGCCGTGTCTCCGTCGAAGACTTCGGGGATGTTGTAGTCGATCGAAGGGTCTTGATAGTTCTCGGGCCAATAGAAAGCGGCTGTTATCAACCCTTTTTGCTTCGCCGCATCGAAAATAGTGGGAACGCGCACGGATTCCGTGTGCGGCTTGTTGGTGAAGTGAAAGCGCTCGCCCGTCTCTCGGTTGACGACACGGTTCCCCACCACGCCGTGCACGCGCGGCATCACACCCGTCACGAGCGTCGTGTGGCTGGGATGCGTCACGCTCGGATAGACCGTCTCGCTGCTCTCAGCCCAAACGCCGGTCTCGATCAGCTTGCGGATGTTCGGAAGCACGAGCTCGCGATCGTCTAGTTGATAGGCCGCGAGCCCGTCAATGGAAATGAGCACGACGTGCTCCGGCTGAGCCCAGGCGCCGGCCGCGACCGCCAGGAAAGAAAGTATGAAGTAGCGTCTCACCGCGTCGGACTTTAACATAGCAGGATGCTCGCGCTCGCCTTACTCCTCGCGGGGCCTTTGACTCTAGAGGTTCCGATCTATCTCGGCGCCGAGCTCCACGAAGAAACGCTCATGAACGCGCTCCGAGAGACCGCACGCATTTTCGAGCCGGGCGACATCCAGCTTCGCTTCGACGTCTCCCCGGACCAGTCAACGACCCGCCCGCTCGTAACGGTGATCGTGCAGCCCCGACCGGCTCGCTTCAAAGTGCACGGATGTAGCCGCGACCGCCACGATCACCGCCTCGGCCACACTCAACTGCGCTCACGCCGCATTACCCTCTGGTCGGAGCAAGTGGCGCGCGCCGTAGACGGGAACTGGGACCGCAAAGAGCTCCCCAAGGTCGACCACCGCGTCTATGCCCGAGCGTTAGGCCGGGTCCTCGCCCATGAGCTCGGCCACTTGCTCCTGCGCCTGAACGGGCATCGCGACCGAGGTCTTATGCGGTCCGCTTTCTCGCATCGAAGCTTGACCGCGCGCGGACGCCGCGCTTTTCGCTTTGCTGAGGAAGATCTCCAGGCGATCCGAGAGACACTTCTGCAAGCGGTCGCCAAAAACAAAAGCGCCTCCTTTCGTCCTAGCGACGAGAGGGAGGCGCCTAAGCGCTAGCCAGGTAAACCTGAAAGCGTTCTAAATCCAAACCACACAGCTGACTCTCATCCCACATCCCCTCCTATCCCCACATCCCCTTGCCTTTAAAAACGCCGCTAAAAGCAAGGAGAGGTGGGGATAGGAGAGGATGGGGGGATAAGAAAGAATTTGCTTCAGAACGTGGTACAAAATCCTCGCTTCTGACGGGTTATTATCTAAGTGCTCCCAGAGGAGCTCGCCACCAGCGAAGCCCACTGCTAATATTGCGCTGTGAGCATCGAATCACTGCCAGGAGGCGACCTCATCGAGAAGGGACTGCGCGATCTCACGGAAAAGCGCGAGACCGACGAGGCACTTCTCGTGTCGATAGGAGCCTCGCGACTGCGACACGAAGGACTTCCGGTGCCCGGTAACGTCTTCTCCGACCCCGAACGGCGACTCTATGACCGGCTGGCGCGCGAGGATGAAGATTCTGCTCACTCTCGTTACAACGCCCTCGTCCGTCGTCTTGTCAGCTTCGAGAACGCGCTTGAATGCGTCGGCCTGTCGACGAAAACGTAGTCCGAGCCTTCCTTCGTTCCTTCGGAGAGGCGGCCAAGGAAGAGTCTCGCGTCTACTTTACGGGGGGAGTTAGTGCCGTTCTCCTAGGATGGCGTTCCACAACAGTAGACCTCAACATTCTCGTTATCCCTGAACAAGATTCTCTCTTCCGGGCTATTCCCAGATTGAAAGAGTCCCTGCATCTGAACGTCGAGCTCGCCTCACCCGCTGATTTCATTCCCGAGCTTCCCGGCTGGCAGGAGCGCAGCCTGTTTATTGCGAAAGAGAGGAAGTTGTCCTTTTTTCACTATGACTTCTATTCGCAAGCGCTTTCGAAAGTGCAGAGAGCGCACAGCAAGGATGTCGACGATGTGCAGCAAATGTTGAGAAGAGAGTTGATTGAGCCGAAGAGAGCTCTGGAGCTGTTCGGGATTATCGAAGCCGAGCTCTATCGGTTTCCTGCAATCGACCCTCCTTCCTTCAAAGTTAGGGTCGAGGCAACCTTTGCATCTTGCAAGAGCTGACCGTTCTGGGCTCTAGCTCCTGGAAACCCTTTCCACGAAACGCATCAGTTGCTCGCCGTCGTTTTGCGAGATCCGTTCGTCGAACGCGCGATCCTGGGCGGAAAGGACGCGGTCCCTTAGCTCCGGGTCGGTCACCAACAGATGCGCGAGCTCGGCGATCTCGTCGATTTTTTTCTCATGCAACAAAATACCAGCCCCACCAAGCGTCTCACTGACGGCCCCCGTGTCATAGGCGATGACGGGAACACCCATCTCGTACGCTTCGAGCAGGGGGGCGCAGAACCCTTCGTGCTCGCTCATACACAAGAAGACGTCGGCAACCCGATAATAAGCGACGAGCTCTTCGGTGCTCACGCGACCGGGGAACTCGACGTTCTTGAGATCGAGCGCGTCGGCGAATCCAACGAGAGATTCGTAATAGCGCTCGAAGTCGCGCCATTCGCCAACGAAGATGAGTCGGCACTTCCTATCGATGAAGCGCTGGTAGTATTTGACGACTTTCATGACGTCTTCGAGACGCTTGTTGGGGATGACGCGTCCAACGAAGAGGAAGTTGGTCAAGTCGTCGTCGAAGAGCGCCTCCACCACCGGGCTCGGGGACGCCGCCAAACGGTCGGGGTCGGACAGGAGCGGGAGGACGCCGGTAGGCTGGAAGCCCAAACCCTCGAGCTCGCTTCGGTTGTACTCGGAAACACCTAAGGCGAGCGCGGTGCGCTCTACGAACGCCGCGAGCTCCTGTCGTCCGCGCGAGCATTGCCGGGCAACTTTGGGGGCGAAGTCTGCGAACCAGTGAGCGGGCGTGATGTTGTGGTAGCGAAGCAAAAGCCGGTCCGGAAGCTCTCGCGCGAGCGAAGCGCTCTTCGAGCCGATCGAAAAATGCAGCAGCAAGACGTTGTCCAGCGATACCATCGACGGATATTGCGAGAGCTCTCGGGCGCGTCCCGACATCACCGAGTCCGTCGACTCGGCATAGATCTCGGACTCCACTCCGTGGGATCGTAGCACCGACTGGATTCGGAGCGCCTCGTTTCCGATGGCATCACCGAAAGTCAGTGAGGCCACCATCTGATGAACGAGCATCGAACGACGTCATCTTGTCACCTTCCCTCGAGAAGGTCTACCAACCGCCCTGGTGTCCCGAGCCCGCGCTTGATCTCACCCTGGGAGCGGCCTACTATGCCGGGGAATTGCAACCCTTAAATAAGGAGTCGCTCACATGAAGAAGCTAGGCATCACGAGTGCTCTGTTGTTCGCGCTCGTAGCAACTACCGCGATGGCCGAGCCGGTCCCCGCGGATGTCGGTCCTCAGTTTCAGTCCATCGGACCGCTCACGTTTGGCCCGGACGGTATTCTCTTTGCCGCCGATAACAAAGCAGCAAGGATCTACGCCATCGACCTTGGTGACCACGCCGCCGGCAAGACCCCCGGTGCTGCGGACACCAAAGCCATCGACCAGAAGATCGCGAACATGCTCGGCACGGACGCGCGCGAGCTCACGATCACCGACCTCGCCATCCACCCCAAATCTCGAAACGCCTTTATATCGGCGCAGCGGGGACAAGGAGATAACGCCCAAGCCGTCTTGCTCCGTGTCGACGGCGCTGGCGAGATCGACGTCATCTCGCTCGCACAGCTGAAATATACTCATGTCGAGATTCCGAACGCACCCGAGGCTAACCCCACGGCGCGCCGCGATCCTCGGACGGTGACGATTACGGACATGGCCTATACCAACGGACGTGTCTTCATCGCGGGCCTTTCGAACGAAGAGTTCGCGTCGAAGCTGCGCTCGGTGAAATATCCGTTCGACAGCCTCGACGCCGGCACGAGCGTCGAGATCTACCACGGCGCCCACGGCGCCTGGGAGACGCGCTCCCCTGTTTACACTTTCGTCCCCTACGAAGTCGACAATGAGCCACACCTCATAGCCGGCTATCTGTGCACGCCGCTCGTCAAGTTCCCGATCAGTAAGCTCGAGGCCGGCCAAAAGCTCGTCGGCACGACGATTGCGGAGCTCGGCAATCGCAACCGTCCGCTCGACATGGTGGTGTACACGAAGGACGGCAAGGACTACATTTTGATGTCCAACACGAGCCGTGGCGTCATGAAGATCCCGACCGAAGGGTTCGGCTCCCAGGCGGGTATCACCAAGCCCGTCGACGGCGAGAAAGAGGGTGTCAGCTACGAGACCATCACGGCGATGACGGGCATCGAGCAGCTCGATCTCTTCGATGACAGCCACTCCATCGTCCTCGCGCGCACCGATTCCGGTTCGCTGGATCTCGAGAAAGTCGCGCTCCCGTAGGAGCATCGCATTGCAAGAATGGCGGCGTCGCCTCGCGTGCGGCGTCGCGCTTTTTTTTATACCCTGGGTAACTAGCGCGCGGTCCGAGATCCGCGTCGCTCTCGTCGACGGACAGATCGAGATCGCGGGTCTCACGACTGAAGCGATGGACGCGATGGAGGCGGGCGCTACCCGCGTCCGCGTCTCGGTCGGGCCGGATGCTCCAGCGATCTTGGGTGAGTATCGAGTCGCCGGCGGGCGTCTCTACTTTCAGCCCATGTTCCCTTTCGATCCGGGGCGTGAATACATCGTCCGCGTCGACGGCGGAGGCGAGCCTTTCTTCGCCACGGTCGCGCTTCCAGCCCGCGACCTCGTGCCCACCACGATCGTCGAGCACATCTACCCTTCGACCGATACGCTTCCGGAGAACCAGCTCAAGTTTTACATCCACTTCTCGGCACCCATGGCGGGCGGCGACGGACTTGTTTTCGTCAAGCTTCTAGACGACAACGGAGAGCAAGTCATCGATCCGTTCCTGCCGCTCGGCAACGCGTTCTGGGGCCGCAACCACCGACGCTATACGGTGTTCTTCGATCCGGGCCGTGTGAAGCGCGGCATCCTACCCAACGAAGAGATGGGACGGCCAATCCTCGAGGGACGGCGCTATGTGCTTGTCGTCGACCCCACTTGGCGAGACGCGGAAGGCCAACCGCTCGCGGAGCCCTTCCGCAAAGAGTTCATTGCCGGGCCGCCCGACGAAACACCGATCGACCCGAAGATGTGGACGCTCATATCGCCGCGAGCCGAAACACGGGAACCGCTTACCGTCGATTTTCCCGAACCCCTGGACCGAGCCGTCCTCGCCCGCACGCTCGCGGTGGAGAACGTCGACGGGGAGATCGAGATCTCACGGGACGAGACGCGCTGGTCGCTCATTCCAGAGAAGCCTTGGCAAGCGGGCACGTACCATCTCATTGCACTCACCATCCTCGAGGACCTCGCCGGAAATCAAATCGGGAAGCCCTTCGAAGTCGATGTGTTCACGCGCGTTGACAGCCCTGACGACGTGACCGACACGCACCGCGTGCCGTTCGTGGTCCGAGACTGATTTGAATGCTGTAAGACCTATTCCGTTTCGACAAGCGCCAACAGAGCCCAGCCCGTCGTGGAGATGTATTGCGCATAGCTTATCTGCCCGGCCGGCCGCGTCGTTTCCGGCCAGCTTCCGTCTGCGATCTGAGTCTCGAGCAGATAGCGCCGGCCCGCTTTGACTTTCTCTTCGTGGCCACCGAGGCGCGCGAGCGCGAGCACGACGACGGCCGTGTCGAAAGGCTCGGCCGCAGACGTGACGTAAGGTCCCCAGCCGCCCGAAGGGGCTTGTCCCTGCGAGATCAGCTCCAGGCATCTCTCGCGCTGGGCGATAGCGGCCGTGTCCTCCGCCCCAACCAGCCCGCTCAGAACCGCGGCCGCCGCAAGCACCGTTTTGACTTCGACGTCGCGTAGAAAGCGATCCGCGCCCTCGAGCTCACCGGCGAAACGCTTGGCGTCCGCGGCGGCGAGCACGCGCCGGGCCACTGCTGTGGCGAGAAACGTTCCATAGGTCGCGGGCGAGCCGATGCTGGCGCTCACGTCTAGCTTCCACGAGCCGTCGGGCTTCTGATCGGATGCCACGAGCGCGGCGGCGCGGTCGAGCGTACTCTCATCCTCGACGAGGCCCACATCGATCGCATCGAGCAGCGCGCTCGCGAACTGGATCCGCGCGAGCGCTTCGTCGCTGAACGCATCGGCCCCTTTTTGATCGGACCATGCCGCGGGGTCGGCGAGCCACTCGACGGTGACGCGGGTCGACTCCGAAGGCACCGAGTACCCCGCACGCTTTGCAGCGAAGAGCGCCCGCGCCGCATCACCGTTGTTGTGGCACGAGAAGCATTGGTTCTCCGCGGGCCAAGCCGGCACCTCCCGCGACAGAAACGCGATCGCGCGCTCCTCGGCGGCGCCGAGGGCAAGCAAAAAGAGGAACGAATGAATCATCGCGCTAGAATCGGAATGAGCTCCAGGAGAAAACGGTCGAGCTCTTTTTTCTTGGTCCAGCTCTCTTCGAGAGGCGTCGCTCTTAGCTCGCCGCGCACCTCCCCCACCATAACATCCGTCTTGCCGTCGTGGATGGCCTCGACGGCATAGGCGCCGAGCTTCGTCGCCAAGATGCGATCGCGCGCGCTCGGCCGGCCGCCACGCTGGATATGGCCGAGCACTGAGACGCGCGGCTCGAAGCCCGTCCGCCGCTCCAGCTCTTTCGCCGTCGCAAAAGCGCCGCCTTGATCATCGCCTTCCGCGCATATGATGATGCTCATCGTCTTGCCTTTGTCGCGCGCGGCAATGAGCCGCTCGGTGCAAGCGTCGAGATCGGTGACGACTTCCGGAACGAAGATCTCCTCGGCGCCGCCCGCCGTTCCCACATTGAGGGCGATGAAGCCCGAGTCGCGTCCCATGACCTCCACAAGAAACAAACGCTCGTGTGCGCTGGCGGTGTCGCGGATGCGATCGATGGCTTCGAGCGCCGTGTTCAGCGCGGTGTCGAAGCCAATGGTCTCGTCGGTGCCGTAGATATCGTTGTCGATCGTGGCGGGAACACCAATGATCCGGCCGTCCCAGATCCGAAAAAGTGCATGCGCGCCGCGAAAGCTCCCGTCGCCGCCAATAACGACGAGGCCACCTACGCCGTGCTCCTCGAGAACGCGCCGCGCCTTCTTTTGCCCATCCTCGGTCTCGAACTCTTCGCTCCGCGCTGTTTTCAAAATTGTCCCGCCCCGCTGCAAGATGTTCGACACCGAACGCGGTCCAAGCGCTTCGAAATCACCGCGCATCAAGCCGTCGAAGCCGCGGTGAAAGCCCAGTACGGAAAAGCCGTGATGAACGCCCATACGCACGACGCTCCGCACCACCGCGTTCATTCCGGGCGCATCACCTCCACTCGTGAGCACGCCTATCGTCAGCTGCATCGTTCGAATTTAGTATAATCGTTCGGCCAATGCGACACATCCTCGCCTTCGCCTTGCTCGCAGCAGCTACGGGTCACGCCCAAGACTACCCCGCTGCGCGCCGCGACGTGCGCCACATCATCCCTTGGGGCGCTGGCGGCGCCACCGACACGGCGATGCGCGGGTTCATGCAGTATTTCGAGAAACACCTCGGGACGTCGGTCGTCACTGAAAATATCCCCGGAGGCTTGAGTGCCGTCGGCCTCCTGCGTCTCAAGATGGCGCGGCCCGACGGCTACACAATCGGCACCTTGACCTATGACGTGCTGACATTGTCGGCACAGGGACTCGCACCGATCGCGTGGGAGGACTTCGAGCTCATCGGCATGGTCACGGAGCATCCGAGCGCGCTCATCGTTCGCGCGGAGCGCTTCGCAACCCTCGAGGCTTTTCGCGAAGAGGCTGCCGCGGGGGCGCGGATCAAAGTCGGGAACGTGGGTACGGGCGGCATTTGGCATCAGCACGGCGCGGCGATGGAGAAGGCTCTCGCGATTTCTCTCACGCACATCCCTTACGAGGCCGGCTCGGGCGCACAGCTCACGGCTCTTCTCGGAGGCGAGGTCGACGCGACGGTGGCAAGCTTGCCCGCCTCTTTACCTTATGTGCGTGAAGGCACTTTGAGGGTGCTCGCGGTCATGTCCGAGGAGCGCGACGCACTCGTACCCGATGTGCCCACGTTTCGCGAGAAAGGGTTCGACATCACGCATGGAGGCTTTCGTGTGCTCGCGGTTCCGAGGCGCACCCCGGAAGACGTGCGCCACCGTCTCGAAGCGGCGCTTCGCGCGGCTTGGAACGACCGCACGTTCCAAGCGTGGGCCAAAAAAGCGGTGATCGGCGCCCGTTTTCGCGACGCGAACGAGACACGCGTTTATCTGCGCGACACAGCCGCGAAAGTCAACGCCCTCATGAAAGCGCTGGAGTTATCGTGAACGGAGCCGAAGCCATCGTCCGAACGCTCCAAGGCCTCGGGGTCGACGTCATTTTCGGTCTCTGCGGCGACACGACCTTGCCTCTCTACGAGGCTTTGTACGACATCGACCACGGGATGCGACACGTGCTGACGCGCGACGAGCGTTCCGCCTCCTTCATGGCCGACGCCTATGCGCGCTTCAGCGGCCGTGTCGGGGTGTGCGAAGGGCCTAGCGGCGGCGGCGCGACCTACATCCTGCCTGGCGTTGCGGAAGCGAATGGCTCGTCGGCCCCGCTCGTCTGCCTCACGAGTGACATCGCCCAAGCGGATATGGGACGGGGCACGCTGACCGAGCTCGACCAAAACAGTCTCTTCCGGCCGGTCACCAAAGCGACCTACTCCCCGTCGTCAGCTGCCGAAGTATCGCGTGTTTTGCGCGACGCTTTCCGCACCGCGACTTCCGGTGCGCTCGGCGCAACGCATGTGAGGCTCCCCTTCGACGTCCAGACCGGTGACGCCGGCTCCGAGCTGCACATTCGCGAGGGCGGTGACCGCTACCCTGCCTTTCGGATGGATCCCGAGCCCGAGCTCGTCGAGAAAGCCGCGCGCGTGCTTTCGGAGGCGAAGCGCCCACTCATTATTGCCGGCGCGGGTGTGGTGCGATCGGGCGCATGGGACGAGGTGACGGAGCTCGCCCATCGCCTCGGCGCCCCAGTGGCGACTTCGATTGGCGGCAAAGGCAGCATCGCGGAAACGGATCCCTATGCGCTCGGTGTGATCGGAAGCAATGGCGGGCTTCCCTACCGTCATGCGTTCGTTCACAGCGCGGACGTCATCTTCTATGTCGGTTGCGGCGTCGGGTCGGTGACGACGGAGAAGTGGACGCTCCCGCGAAACGGCGAGCATCGCATCTTGCAGCTCGACGTCGATCCCGAGAAGCTCGGTCTCAACTACGACACCGAGCTCGGGATGGTCGCCGATGCGAAGCGCGGCGTCGCGGCCCTTCTCGAAACGCTCGCGCCGTCTACGAAAGTCGATCCGGCCGAGCTCGAGTGCGAGCGGACGCTTTATCTCGCAAGCGTCGAGGACACGTTTACTTCCGACGCGATGCCCATCCGGCCCGAGCGTTTTCTCACGGAGCTCCTTCCTCGTCTGCCGGAGACGTCCGTCATCTGCGCGGACCCGGGTACGGGTTGCCCCTACATGTCCGCGTATTACCGATTGCCTCGAGCGGGCCGGTGGTTCGTCTCGCCGCGGGCCCACGGGGCGCTCGGTTACGCGCTTCCCGGTGTCGTCGGCGCGTACTTCGCGCGCCCCGACGCGGGCCGTGTCGTCGGGCTCATGGGCGACGGGTCCTTTGGGATCTCATGTGGCGAGCTCGAGACGATCGTGCGTTTGAATTTGCCGGTAACCCTCGTCGTGTTCAACAATCGAAGCTTTGGCTGGATCAAAGCGGGTCAGCGCGTGCGCGGCGAGAAGTATTACTCGGTCGACTTCAGCGATTCCAACCACGCCGCGATCGCCGAAGCATTTGGGATGCGGGCGCGCCGTGTCGAGAGGCCTGCCGAGCTCGGGCCCGCGATAGAGGAGAGCCTCGCGGCCGACGGTCCATATCTCCTCGACGTCGTCACGCAGCCGCTTCACGAAGCGAAGGCGCCGGTGTCGAAGTGGATTGCTTAGCTCGCGTTTCGGTGCAGCATTCGGCCTTCAGCATTCAGCATTCAGGTTGATGCGGGACGGAGTTTCTGGGGCGGGGCTGGTTCTTCTTTCCGTCTTTTACTTTCTTGCGGCTCGGGGGCTTCCTTCTGGCAGGGGTGAGCCAGGTCCCGTTTTTTTTCCTACACTTCTCAGCGGTGTTCTTTTGGTTCTGGGTCTCGTCATTCTTGTTCGGGGATGGCGATCGAGTGGCGGCGAGGCGCGGCCGCGGTCGTTGTTGGTCATCGGCATCACGGTTCTTTACGTGGTTGTTTTTTCATCCATAGGGTTTGCGATCGCTACGATTCTCTACAGCGGCGCTGTCGCGCTCGTACTGGGGCGGCGGGGCTGGGGCGTGCTCGTTTTCTCGGCGGCCGCGACGGCTTCCATCTACTTTCTCTTTGGTCTTGGGCTCGGGGTACCGCTTCCTTGACGCTCGTAGCGCTCGGTTTTCTCACCGGCGGAGTGGCGCTCGGGTTGGTCGTGGGGGCAATTCCGGGACTGACGGCTACGCTGGCCATCGCGCTTCTTCTGCCGTTCACGTTCTCGCTCGAGACGGTTGACGCACTGCTCGCGCTGACGGGGATCTATGTCGGCGGCATCTATGGCGGCTCGATCACAGCGATCACTGTCCGTATCCCGGGAGCGCCCGCCAATACCATGACGCTTCTCGACGGGCATGCCATGGCGCAAGCCGGTCGAACGGAGGAGGCACTCGGGCTCGCGACGTTCAGCTCGTTTGTCGGCGGGATCGCTGGAGGCGTCGTTCTGGTTTTGTTTGCGCCGCAGCTCGCCCGTCTCTCGCTCGAGTTTCAATCCCCGGAAGTTTTCTCGCTCGTCGTCTTCGCACTCGTCGCGGTCGCGGCCGTCAGCACCGGTCCGCTCACGAAAGGTCTAGCGGCAACGACCCTTGGACTCATGCTCTCGACCGTTGGGCTCGACCGGCTCGTCCCGGTGAGCCGGTTTTCCATGGGAGTTCCGGATCTGCTCGCAGGCATCCCGCTACTTCCGGTCGTCATCGGACTGTTCGCGCTGAGCGAGCTGTTCTGGCAGGCGAGCGAAAAACTCACATCCCTCGAGAAACCCGCGATCGAGTGGCGACGCGTGTTCGATTTCATACCGACCGTGAAGCGCGTCGGGGTCGCGCTCTTCGCGAAGAGCGCCGCGATTGGCGCTTTCGTGGGTGCGCTCCCCGGTGGCGGAGCAGCCATGAGCGCCTTTCTCGCCTACGCCGAAGCGAAGCGGAGCTCACCGAATCCCGACGCGTTCGGAACCGGCATCCCCGAAGGCATCATCGCGCCCGAGACCGCCAACAACGCGATGACGGGCGGCGCCTTCGTGCCGATGCTGGCCCTCGGCATCCCGGGCGATGCGGTTACCGCGGTCATCCTGGGCGGCCTCATCATCCAAGGTCTGACGCCCGGCCCAACGCTCTTCCGTGACGCCGGTGACGTGATGACGCCTCTTTTCGTCGGCTATTTCCTAGCTTACGTGCTCGTCCTCGTGCTCGGGCTTGCTCTGCTTCCGTGGTTCGCGCGGCTCGCGACCATCGACCGCAAATATTTGCTGCCGTTCATCGGTTCGGTGTCACTCGTCGGTGCCTATGCGTCGGAGCGGACCGCGTTCGCGATGGGCCTGACCGTCGCGATTGGTATTTTCGGCTATACACTGCGCCGTTTCGACTACCCGCTCGTGCCGGTCTTGCTCGGGCTCATCCTCGGCCCACTCCTCGAGACAAATTTTCGGCGATCCCTCATGCTCTCGGAAAACGGCGCGTGGATCTTTGTCTCGTCGCCGCTGAGCGCCGGCTTACTCATTGGCGCAGCAGTGCTCGTGATTCACTTCGCCCGCCGGAACCGCTAAAGCTACTGGCCCGTAGCCGGAGCGTTCGTCGGCAAGGTTGCAGCGCTCGGAGACCCAAGCGGAATCTAGCGGTTCGATTACCCAGAATCAGCTTTCATCCGTGCCGCCTTTCATCTTCTACTATCAATCTTCCGCTGGATAAAATCCGACCCGTAGACACGCTCCGCCTGCAGTAAATTGTGTTGCGGGCATAAGAGTTGAAGCAATCGCTCATCGTTTCTGCGATAGATGGCAAACGGCGCCCCGTGGTCGATGTGCAGTCCGGCCCGCGCAGTACACCTCGTCCCGTCGTAGCCGGTATAGACGCATTCGTAACGGCCCCGTTCGTGAACGCGCTCAGAAACCTCGGAGGAATGTAACGAGACTGCGCTGGCGCGTCTTTTTTTGCCATCTCGTTCGAACGAGATGGCGCAGCGCCCGCCTTCTGCCTCTTTCTCCGCCGCTCGAGCTTCTTCTTCGGGTCCTTCTTGTCGAGCGCGATGTCGATCGCCTTCTCCAAAATGTCGGCCATGTGCGCCTGGGCGTTGTCGACCCCCAACACCTCTGCCAGGCGTTCGAACTTGTCCCTGAAATCTCGATCGGCGGAGAAGCGAAAATTGAAAACCGATGGCTGGGCCGGCTGCAGAATGGTCGGTGAGTTTTTCGTTTTCTCCACGGGCGAAGTTGGGGGTGATGATGATGGTGGCGACGACGATAGCTCCAATCGCGTCACTTTCTTTGTGGGTTCGGGCCGCTTGCGGATGGACGGCTCGAAAACGGTTTTTGGCCTGAAAGCCACGACATACTCCTCAGTCTCCTTGCGCGTCTTCCCAGCGCAATTGGAAATGACGTCGTCGACATTGTCCTCAGTGAGATGGGGCGCGAGAAGAGCCGCGACCGTAAGGCTGACGCGAGACTCAGCCAGCGCTACCAGTAGCTGAGGGAAACGTCGCGAAACGTTGGCCACATGAATGCGTGCCGGTACCGCACCCTCGCTCAAGTTGAGCGCGCGAATGCAGTAATCATAGAGGCTCTTGTAACCAAGCTCGAGCGCGGTCTTGCGAGCCGACATCTCGGCGAGATGGGCAATGAGCCTGGCGATGTTCCCGTTCTCCGCGACAACCAGCTTGCCTGCTGAGTGAACGAGCTCGTCGCGAGAAAGCCCTTCGAGCTTCTTGAAGTAGCTCTTGAATTGTTCGATCATCGTCTCCACCTGAGTAACGAATTATACTCCACGGTTTTTAGCGGCCGTGAGAGGACGCTCGACGACCGAAAACGGGTTGATTCGAAACGAAAATCAGAATGGACGTTTCGAGCGCAGGTGAGGGCTATGCCGCGCTCGTCAGAGGGGTTCCAGGACAGCGGAACCACACGACATATTTTGCCGCCCGAAACCTGTCAAGCCTTTCTTTGTTCTTTTTTGGGATTCCGGATCCACAGCGCACCGACTGCCCACACGCGCAGGGCAACATCGCCGGGCAACATCGCCGGCCGATCCGAGGTATCGGCGTTCATTCGTTGTTCCACAACGCGGGCCGCCACACGCATCAGAATGCGGCCTGCGCCGCGCTCAGATAGCGGGACCGCACCTTGCCCTCTTCGCTACGCGTGAGAGTAAAGTACGGGCCGTGCCCGCGCCTGCGGGTCGTGCTGGCAGCGACACTCCTTCTGACCACACTTCACAAACCGCTCGGACACCGAGCCGCGGCCCATCGGAGTCGGCTCGGCCAGTTCTTTAGCGAGCTCACGAACTACTGTGGGGATCGGTCTCGGGGCATCATCTTATCTCCTACGGTTATTTATAGCCGTAGGATTAGAGTTCGCAAAAACTACTTCGCTCCGCGTGATCCGAGCTTCCTCATACTGGCCCGACGGACAGTCTTCGGTTGCTGCAGAAGTGCGTTTAATGATGTAAAAAACGCAGCGTAAATGACATCAGTACCGCGACTATTCCAGGATCCAGAGGTCAGTTTCTTGCTATTTGGAACCTCGAGGAATGGGCAAGTCCACGTGGCTTCGTGGCCATCTCGATGATCCCCTTTGGATCGATTTGCTCGATCCTGAACAGTACCGCAGATACCTGGCGCGTCCGGAGAGACTACGAGGTCGCACCGCGGCGGACCCTGACAAACGCGTTGTCGTCGTGGACGAGATACAAAAGGTGCCCTCTCTGCTGGATGACGTTCACCAGGTTATCGAGACCGACCGTGCACCAAAGTTCATCCTCACGAGCTCGACTCGCGCAAGCGTGCTGTCAAGTCGACGTTGCGCGAGCAAGCCGGCGTCGCCGGAGTGACGTCTCCGCTCGAGTCACGCGGGCCGGGTCACGGCGTCCCAAGCGAGGAGACGCGCGACCTCGTAGCTCTCGGTGATGGCGAACCTGCAACAGTTGGCACCCGACGCGCCCCCTCCAATTGCGCACAGTGACACGGTTGTAACATCCCCGTCGAATCGATAGATTCTCTCGATGCCCCTCGCCTCGAGAACGCGCCTCGGCCCATATGAGATCGTATCGCTAGTCGGCAAAGGAAGCATGGGTGAGGTTTACCGCGCTCGCGACACGAAGCTCGAGCGCGACGTCGCGATCAAAGTCCTTCCTGAAGAGTTCTCTCGCGATAAGGAGCGGTTGGATCGGTTCGAGCGCGAGGCCCGGCTTCTTGCGCAGCTCAATCACCCGAATATCGCCACGCTCCACGGTCTCGAAGAGCACGACGAATCAGAGAGGAGAAAACACGGTGAGAAAATCGGGTAGGTACATCTTGCTGTTCGCGCTCGGAACGCCTCTGCTCGCTCAAGAAAGGGCCGAGGATGAGATCGGGTATCGAGTTTTGGAGTTTGGGGAGAATTACACGGTCTTTGAAGACGGACTCACTCCCCGTTTGCGGGTTCGTGCCAATTTCTACAAAGGCAAGGACGACGACGCCTGGCATTCCTCCCCAGGACAAATTTCCATCGAGTATGGATTGCCCAAATGGAGACCGGCTTACGAGAGTATCTTCAAGAGTTTCCCTGACGGACAGCGCTGGAGATTGGGTTCGAACTATTGGACAAATTTTTCGAGCTCCTTTCCCATCCAAGTAGGGGACGCGCGTTTGCCCGCAGGTTTCTATTTTCTGGTGCTGGAAAAGGGCGACGGCCGATCTTGGAAACTGGTCTTCCTGAAGCCGTCCCAGGTCCATGAGCTCCAGATCGATCCATGGCATGTCAATCGGCAGACGAGTGGACCGCCAGTCCTGTCCTTGGCTTTGGTGGAGGCCGAAAAGAATTCCGCCACGGAAAGTCTAGAGATCAGGCTGAGACTACGGGATGAGAATCCGAAGCAGTTCCTGATCGACATTCGATTCGGACCCGTTCATCTTCAGAGCTCTTGGGTCACGGCTGACTTTCAACCGATGGATACCAATAATTAACCTACTCGCTCGTCGCCGCTGACGTCGCGAGCGCATGACGCGTCACCCACTCGAATTGGCGCTTCAAGCGGTCGAGCCGGTGGTAGTACTCGCGCAAGCCATGGCCTTCGCGCGGGTAGAAGACGAGCTCGACGGCAACGCCGCGATCCTTGAGCGCGCGGTAAAACTCCATCGGCTGGCCAATGGGTACGCGCTGGTCGTTTCCGCCGTGAAGGATCAATGTCGGGGTCGTGACGTTATCGGCGAAGGTCAGCCCGGACCGGTCGCGATAGAGCTGCTCCGTCTCGGGAGACAGCGTTCCGTTGAAGAACGTCCCGAGATAGCTCGGGACGTCGTTGGTGCCGTACATGCTGACGAGATTCGTGAGACCGGCACCGATCATCGCGGCTTTGAAACGCGTCGTCTGCGACACTGTCCAGCACGTCATGTAGCCGCCATAGCTCCAGCCTTGGAAGGCGAGCTTGTCGGGATCGGCGATCCCCATCTCGATCACCGCATCGACCCCGGCCATGATGTCGCGGTAGTCTCCTCCGCCCCAATCCGCGAGGTTCCCCCGCATGAACGTCTCACCGTAATTCGTGCTCCCGCGCGGATTAGGATAGAGCACCGCCCACCCTTGGCCGGCCCAGTGTTGGCCGCCGTCGCCATAGCGCACACGGTAATAATCGTGATGCGCGCCGGTGGGGCCGCCATGCGCGACAGTCATGAGCGGATAACGCTCGCCTTGAACGTAGCCGACCGGCTTCACGAGCACACCTTCGACCTCGAAGCCCTCGGTGCTCTTCCACCGGATGACTTCCGTCTTGCCAAGCTCGAGCTCTCGGGTTTCGGGATGGACATCGCTCAGCTTCGCCGGCGCGGAAAAATCGAGCCCCGAGACGTAGACGTCGGCCGGCGCCTCGGCGGATTCGAGCGTGAAGGCCACCCGCGAGCCGTCGGCGCTCACGGAGCCCAAGCCGAGGAATCGTTTGTCGGTGAGCTTCTCGTAGCGCTCCGACGCAACGTCATAAGCAAAGACCTCACGATAAACGCTGTCGCCTGCGGTGAACAGGATCCTTCGGCTGTCCGGCGTCCACCGGGGATTCGAGGGAATCCGATCGAATCCCGTCGAGACGTCCCGCAAGCTGCCTTTCTGCACGTCATAGATCGTCAAATGGGCGTTTATCAGCGGTTGGATGAGTGTGCCGTCCGGAAGCGGCTCGCTGTTATTCGGGATCGACAGGAACGCAATCGCCTTGCCGTCTGGTGACCATGCGGGGGAGCGGTCCGCGCCAGGATTCTCGGTAATCTTTTGGGCAGCGCCTCCGACCGATTGAACATAAATGTCGTCGCGGCTGTCTCGAAGCCAAAGCGTGGGAGCGCCGGTAAAAGCAATCCGGGTCCCGTCGGGAGACCAGCTTGGGCGGCCTTTGACGGTGAAATCGGCAGCTTCGGTTTGAATCACCGCCTCTTTGGATGAGACATCGATGACCCAGAGCCTGTTGAAGCGCGCGTCGTCCTCATAGACGAGCGGATCGTCGCGACGGTCTTTTTTTTCCTCGTCGTCCTCGGAGAGAGCCTCCTTCGCCGTAAAAGCAATCTTTGAGCTGTCCGGGGACCAGACGTAATCGAGGACGCCTTCTTTTGCTTCCGTTAGTGGCATCGCTTCACCGCCGGCGGTGCGCATCAGCCACACCTGCCGCTTGGGCTCGTCGTCCTTAATCTTCGTCTTAGCGTTGGTCTTGCCGCTTCCGCGCGCGGCTAGAAAGCTCATCCACTTGCCATCCGGCGACCACCGCGGCCCGCTCTCGCCCTTTTCACCAAAAGTCAGCTGCGTCGCCTCGCCGGCATCGGTCGCGACACGCCAGAGATGCGAGACAAAGGTCTTCGTACCTTCTTTGTCACCTTCTTCCCAGGCCGACACGGTGTAGAGAACCGAGCTAGCGTCGGGAGAAATCTGTGGCGAGCCCACGCTCTTCATCGACAAAATGTCTTCGAACTCGACAGGACGCTTGTCCTGCGCAAGACCGAAGGAGGCGACGCTAAGAGCGCCCGAAACGAGAGCCACGAGAACAACGTGTCGATATTTCATACTGTTTCTATACCACAAAGCGAGAGAGGCCAGCGGCACGCTAGAATGGAGATATGGAGCCGGTGCATCGATTTATCGTGACGCCGACGCTCGTGGCCATGAACGTCGCCATTTTTCTCGCGATGGTGAGCCTCGGTGTCTCCGCGACCGCCCCCGGTCCGTGGGAGCTCTTGCCCTTTGGCGCCAATTTCGGCGGCTACACCGTGAACGGGCAGTGGTGGCGCTTGCTCACGTCCACCTTTCTCCACTTCGGCGTGCTCCATATCGGTTTCAACATGTGGTGCCTCTGGAGCCTCGGCCGGCTCGCCGAACGGATGTTCGGGAACTGGCAATTTCTCACGATCTACCTGCTCACCGGGCTCGGAGGAAGCGCCGCTAGCCTTATCTCGCATCCCCAATTCGTGAGCGCCGGCGCGTCCGGCGCCGTGTTCGGGATAGCCGGGGCCCTCGCTTCGTTTCTCTATTTCGCTCAGTTAAGCTTGCCCGAGAAAGTCGGGCGTGATCTTCAGACAAGCATCCTCTTCTTTATCGGCATCAATCTGATCATCGGCTTCTCGCTCGATTTCGTCGACAATGCGGGTCATCTCGGCGGGCTCGTGGTGGGTGCGATTCTCGGAGCGGCGCTCAAATATCGCACGGCCTTTCTTGTTGCAGCCGGGACCGCCGTCGTCGCACTCGTCGCGTCGATGCCCATTGCGAAAGAGCGCGCACAAAATAGCGCTGCCGTCCTCGAGACCGAGGCGCTTCTTCTCGCCGCCACGGCCCATGGCGATGAAGCGCTCGCGAAGATCGAGGACGCACTCGAGAGCGAGGCCACGGTCCGAAGGCTCAGCATGGCGGCCGAGCTCTACCTCACGAGGGGACGCTACGACGACGCTATCGACGCCGCGCGTCGCGCGATAGCTCTCGACCCGCAGCACAAACCGCCCCAACAACTGCTCGGAATGGCCCTGTTCGCGGCCAAGCGCTACGAAGAGGCGGTCGACGAGCTCCGCCTCACGATACAGCTCGAGAGCGTCGACGAGCGGCGCAATGCCCTCGAGCGTGACCCGGCGGGGCTGCAGAGTCACGTGCTTCTCAGTCGCGCGCTTCACGAGCTTGGACGCCAAGAGGAGGCCGTGAAAATTCTCGCGGAGGACCTCGAGTGGGCGCCCGACTCGTTCTTGGCTCACAACGAGATTGGCCTCGTCTATTACCGCATCAACGAGATCGACCTCGCCATTGCCGCTCTTCGAAAAGCGGCAGAGCTCGAGCCCGAGCACCCAGAGCCCCACAACCGACTTTCGCTGATCCTCGCACCAACCGGAGCCCTCGACGAGGCGCTCCAATCGATCGAGACCGCGATGGAGATCCTGCCGGACGCGCCGCACCTTCTCGACAGCCTCGGGACGGTGCGCTTTTATCGCGGCGAGCTCGACCTCGCGGTCGAAGCCTATCGCGACGCCATAGCACTCGAGCCGCGGCGGGCCGTCTATCACTACAACCTCGCCGTGGCGTTTCTCGAGAACGGCAACAACGCGGCCGCCGCGAAAGCGAGAGCCGAAGCGCTGCGGCTAGCGCCCCATTTCGAGCCCACCGAGGAAGGTCGACCCGAGATCTGAGGCGATGGCCGGGCGGGCGGTGGTCGTGGGTGGCGGCGGGATCGGTGTCGCTTCAGCCTACTATCTGACCCGCTCCGGCTGGAACGTTACGCTCGTCGACAAGGGCGGTATCGGCCGCGGTTGCTCATACGGGAACGCCGGCCTCATCGTGCCGAGCCACTCGGAGCCCATCCCCGGCCCTGGCGTCATCGGCCAGGCGCTCCGCTTCATGATGAAGAGGGACAGCCCATTCTACGTGCGCCCCAGGCTCGATGCGAGCCTCCTGCGTTTCTTTTGGCAGTTCCGCCGCTACTGTAATGCTGCCAAGGCCCGGCACGCTTTCGGCGCGCTCTTGAGCCTCAGCGCTGGGAGCCTCGAGCTGTACGAGGAGCTGCGGCGCGATGGCGATGCCGATTTCTTTTTCGAGCGCCGCGGCGTCATCGAAGTCGCTCTCACCGAAGCCGGCCTCGATCACTTCCGTCACGCGCGCGAAGCGCTGGATGCCGAAGGCTTCACGACGAAGCTCCTTTCCCGAAACGAGGCACTCGCGATCGAGCCCGCGCTTTCGCCGAACGTTCGAGGCGGGCTCTTCACCGAAGGTGAAGCGCACGGCTCGAGCTTCGCCTATGTCACTTCGCTCGCCGCGACACTCGAAAAGCTCGGCGCGCACATTCTTGCGGATCATGCGGTCTCGCGGCTCGTGCACGATAGCGCCCAGCACATGAAAGGAGTCGAGCTCGAGGGCGGCGAAACGCTGGAGGCCGACCTTGTCGTGCTCGCGGCGGGTGCCTGGTCCAGAACGCTCGCAAAACCCCTCGGCGTCGACATTCCACTGCAGCCGGCCAAAGGTTATAGCTGCACCATCGACACCTACGAAGGCGCGCCGAGCTACCCGATTCTCGTGAAGGAGCGCCGCGTCATCGTCACGCCTCTCGATTCCCGATTGCGTTTCGCCGGCACGCTCGAGCTCACGGGCTTCGACGAGACCATCCACGGCCCGCGCTACGAGGCGGTAAAGCGGGCCGGATGCGAGATTTTGAATACCCGACCCCCCATGGAGAACGAAGAGCCTTGGAGCGGCTTGCGGCCCGTGACTCCCGACGGCCTTCCTATCGTCGACTGGGCGAAGCCTTATCGAGGTCTTCTCGTCGCCACCGGACACGCGATGCTCGGGTTCACGCAATCTCCGATGACGGGGAAGCTCGTCGCGGAGCTCGCGAGCGGCGCTCAGCCGTCCATCTCTCTCGAGCCTTTCCGCCTGGATCGCTTTTGAGCTGCGTGCTCTTCTTTCTTGCGTTTTCACAATCGATCGAGCTCCGGGTCCAAGGCAACTTACGCCTGACGGACGACGCCATTCTCCGTCACGCCGCGATCACGACTGAGGAAGAGCTTGCGGACGCGTTTCAACGTTTGTGGGCGACAGGTCTGTTCGAAGATGTCCGCTTCGACCGCGAAGACGGTGTCCTCGTCATCCACGTGGAAGAAAAGCCGCTCCTCGCCGCGTACCGGCTCGAAGGCGAGAAGCTCGAGGAAGAAGAGCTGCTCGAAGGCCTGCGAAGAGCAGGGTTCGATTTGCACACGAACCGCGCGTTCGGTCGAGACGATGCCCGCACCGTGGAGCGTCTGACCCAGCAGTTTCTGGGCGAGGAGGTAGACGTGCGTGCTCGCGTGGAGCCTCTCTCCGATGCGCGCGTCGAGCTCGTCCTGACAGTAGAGAAAGTTCCCATCCAGCGGCTTTCGACCTTGGAGCTCGACGGCAACGAGGCCCTCACGGACGCTGAGCTTCGCGACGTGATGCACCTGAAGCCGCGGGACTGGACGACACGCGTCACGGGCCGCGACAAGCTCTCACAACGAGTGCTCGACGCGGACCTCGAAAGCCTCCGCAAGCTCTATCGCTCACGCGGCTATCGCGATATCCGTGTGGGTCCCGTCGAGCTCGATGAAGCGCTGCGCATCCCGATCGTCGAAGGCCGCCGCTATCGCCTCGATGCCATCACGATCGAGCCAGGCTCGCTTCTGAGCCAGGACGACGCGAATGAGTGGCTCCCGAGCCCGGGCGGCATCTATGACGCGAGCGCGCTCGATGCCGTAACCGCACGCGTCGAACGTCACTACCAGTCCCTCGGCTATCCGGGTGTGCGCGTCGTGCGGGAAGAAAAGGCCGTCGCGGGCGCGGTGCGCGTTATGCTTCGGATCGACGAGGGGGCCTTTCTTCGCGTCGGACGGATCCTGTTCCGCGGGAACGCACGTCATCGCGACCGCGATCTCCGCCAACAGCTCGACCTAAGCGAGTCCGATCGCTTCAACCAACAGCTCGTCGAACGAGACGTCGGGGCGCTCACACGGCTCGAGACCATCGCCCGCGTCGTGCCCGAGATCGACTTCACCGCGCGGCCGGGACGTGTGGACATCACCTATCACATCGAGGAGGTCGACCCGTTCGAATACTTGATCGGCGGCGGCGTGAACGGCGTTCAGGGCGGAACGGGAAACGGCCAATTCATCGCCAAGAGCCTCCTCGGGCGCGGCGACATGTGGCGCTTCAATCTGGATTTCGGAGACCGCTTCCAGAACTTCGCCGTCAGCTACCGCGATCCGTCGACACTCGGCCATCGCCTCTTCTATTCCGTCGACTTCGTGCGCGCCAACTTGACCTATACGGACGAGACTTCGGAAGACACGTTCGACTTCGCCTTTCGCGTGGGCGGCCCTCAAGGTCGGCGGCTCCAATTCCTCGCGAGCATTCGCGTCCTTCAGTTCACGCTCGCGTCGAGCTTGGACGAGACCGTCCCTTTCTTGACCCCCTTCCTCGGAGAGCGATTCCGAACCTACCGTACCAGCGCGACACTCGCCCTCGAGAGCCGCGACCGGCAGGTGTTCCCGACGCGCGGCACGGGGCTTTCACTCGGGGTCGAGCTCGTGACCGGAGACATCGAAGCCACCCACGCGCGCGCCCAGCTCACGGAGATCGTGCGTCTCGGTGGAAGCCGGCGGCACCTGCTCGTGCTCTCCGGCCGCGTCGAAGCTGTCTGGTCGTTCGGCGCGACCGTAGCCGACGGCCTCCCGCGCTTCGAACGTTTATTCCTCGGAACCGAGAACGACATGCGCGGCTTCGACATCCGCGGCGTCGGACCACGCGACCAAAACGCCAACATCGTTATCGGCGGCGACCGACTCGTCTTCGCCTCGGCCGAGTATCAGTTCGCCCCTCACCCGCGCGTCCGGCTCGCGGGCTTCTTCGACCTCGGAAACGTCTACGCGACCGATTTCGAAGGCCTCGAGACGCCCAAGCTGCGCTACGACGCCGGCGCCGAGCTCCAACTCCTCGCGCCGATTTGGAACATCCCTTTCCGGTTCGGCTACGGATTCAACTTGGACCCCGTCTTCGACGAGAGCCGCGGGCGCTTCTTCTTCACCCTCGCGGTGCGGTTCTGACGATCAGCGCTATCGCGGCGCGTACTTTTCAGGGAGCGGCTTCGACGCCTCCGTCCCCGACCACTGGAGCGTCACGATCCACCACCGGCCGTCGATGCGGGCAAGGTTGAAATGGGTAATCCCGTGCCGCCGCGGCTGCGTATCGGACTTGTGCGTGCGGATCTGATAGGTGCTGTAGACGCTCGCCATGTGCCCGAACTCCTCGGTGCGGCGTGAGACTTCCCATTCGTAGAAGCTTCCCTCGCGATCGTCGGGATAGCGCGTCATCCAGTCCTCGATCCCGCGGATCTGCGGTACGCTCTCCCCGCGGTCGTTCTGAAGCGTCGGCGTAACGATCGAGGCTCCGCGAGCGAAGAGAGATGCGTAGCGCTTCTTGAAAGCGCGCCGAGATCCGCCTTCACCCGACAGCGCCTCATAGTAGGCCGTCACAACAGCATCGATCGTCATAACATCTTTTGGGTCCGCCTCGACAACAGTCAGATCTTCGGTGGTGGCTTGCGACAGGATCGCGCTCAACAAAACAAAGGCGCGGAGGTTCATGCGCGCGAGTCTAGCATGCTATCGTTCGCCCACGATGAACGACACACGAGCACGCGCACATAACGGCATCCACTCCGTTCTCGAGAAGGACCACAACTACATCTTCGTCGATGCGACCATGCAGTCTTGGCCGGACGCCGATTACGACATCGCCCATCGGCACGGAGTGACGGCCTATGGCGTCACCGCGTGCCGCCCGCACGCGGGCTTCGAATCCGCAATGGAAGACCTGATGGAGTGGCACCGGCTCGTCACGGGCTACGAGAACCTCATCGTCGCGGAGACCGTAAGCGACATCCGTGCCGCGAAAAAAGACGGCCGCGCCGCTTTCGTCATCGCCGCTCAAGGCGCCGATTGGGTCGGGCGGAAGCTCTACCGCATCGAAGCCATGCAGCGCATCGGCCTTCGCCAGCTCCTGTTCGCCTATAACGCCACCAACCAACTCGCCGACGGTTGCCTCGACAGCACCGAAGGCGGGCTCAGCAAGCTGGGCGCGCGCGTCGTCGAGGAATGCGACCGCGTCGGCATCCTTCTCGACGGCACCCACACCGGCAAACGCTCGACACTAGAAATGATCGACAAGAGCGCCATGCCCATCATTTTCAGTCACTCCAACCCGAGCGCCCTCGTACCCAACGCGCGCAACATCGACGACGAACAGATCGCCGCCTGCGCCCGCCGAGGCGGCGTCTTGTGCCTCGCGCCGTGGGGCCCCCTCGTGATGCGGCCGAAAACGACCCACCAGCCCACGGTAGACGACTTCATCGACCTCGTAGACCACGTCGCAAACCTGACCGGAAGCGCCAACCACATCGGCATCGGCACCGACATGTCCCTCGGCAGCTACCCGGAGCACGAGCACGATGCGTGGGGCGGCCCAGACTACGGCAATCCCTTTGCCGAATACGGCGAAAAGATCACAGCAGACCAGCGATCACCGAAACGCAACCTCGACGGCTTCGACGACTTCGCCCAAGTCGTGAATCTGATCGACCGCCTCGGCGCGCGCGGCTACTCGGACGAGGACATCGGCAAAATTCTCGGCGAGAATTACCTCCGCGTGGCGGCCGAAGTGTGGCAGGCCTGACGCCGACGGATTGCGCCTAGCAGCC
>SMYC01000286.1 GCA_004356105.1 Acidobacteriota bacterium
TCGTGACCGCGGATACAGCGGTCGAAGACGAGACGATCCCGCAAACGGGTTTTTCCGCGGTGCGGGTGAAACAGGACATCTTCGCGCGCAGCTCCGTGGGCGGCATGTTTCTCGACAAGACGCCCGCGGGTGAAGGAAGCAGAAATCAGGTCGCGGTCGCGGACCTAAACCTCGCCTTTAGCGAGAACGCCACGGTGAACGGCTTTTTCGCGAAGAGTTACACCCCAGGGCTCGAAGGCTCCGACCACATGATCAACGTGCATGCCGAATGGGCTACGGATCGCGCGAGCGCTTTTGGAGACTATGTCGATATCGGCGACGACTTCAATGCCGAGATGGGTTTCGTCCCCCGCACCGGCATCCGCAAATATCGCGCACAGCTCTATTACAGCCCGCGCCCTCGGGTGCTCGGTATCCGTCAGATTTTCATGGGCAACGACCATATCTATATTACGGATCGCGAAGGCAACCTGGAATCCCAGGTCAACACGCTCGCGCCGTACGTTGTCTTCAACGATGGATCCATTTTGTTCGGGGGCTGGCAATATAGTGCCGAAGGCCTGAAGGAGCCGTTCGAGATTCGCGACAACGTCGAGATCCCCGTGGGCGAGTACCGCTTCAACCGGTTCGACGTGAATTTCACCTTGGACCAGAGCCGGCGCATCGCACCCTCGGTGTTCTACTCGGATGGCCAGTTCTATAACGGCACGCTGCGCTCGATAAGCCTCGGCGTCGAAGCGAAACCTCACAATCGTGTGCGCGTCAACGCCTTTTATTCTCACAACGACATCTCTCTCCCCGTCGAAGGGGGCACGTTCACGACCAACCTCCTCATCTTGCGAGGTGTCGTGGCGTTCTCGTCGAAAGCTTTCGTGCGCGCGCTCATCCAGTTCAACGACGACTCTCGAGAGTCGCTCGCCAACGTGCTCTTTCGCTACACGTATCGCCCGGGAAGCGATTTGTACATCGTGTATAACGAAGATCGTGACACCGCCGGACCGAGCTCGATGCTGACGCACCGCGAGCTGCTGGTGAAACTAACCTTCTATTCCGTGCCGTTTTGAAGCAGACCGTGTATTCCGCGGCCCCTAAAGCCCTCTTCTTTGCCATGGTACAAATCTGAGGTAGCATGCCGTCTTACGAGGTCCATCCATGAAAAATGTTTTGCTCCTGTCGCTTTTTCTTGTCCACCCTGCCCTTGGCGCTACGGAAGCCGAAGCCGAGGCGAAGCGCAAGGTCGAGCTTCTCCGCACCGCAAATGACGGCATACAACCGCAGGCAGCCATCGATGAGGACAAAACACTCCATCTCATTTATTTCAAGGGCTCGGCCAAGCAGGGAAATGTCTTCTACGTCAAACGAGCCGCCAGTAAATCCACTTGGTCCAGCGCCATCCGCGTCAACAGCGAGAAAGGGAGCGCCCGTCGGAACGGAGCCATCAGTCATGCGCAACTCGCCCTTGGGAAGGACGGTCGCATCCATGTCACTTGGTTCAACATGCGACCGCCGAAATATTTCTACACCAGCTCGAGGGATGACGGGCAAGGATTCGAGCCACAGCGCAATCTCGTTACCGAGCACGCCGAGGGCGTGGAGGCGGGGGCGTCGATTGGGGCGGATGGACGCGGGAACGTGTACCTCGTCTGGCATGCTGGCGCATTCGATAAAGAGGACGAGCGAGGCGTTTACATGCGGTATCGAAGCGGCGGGAAGACCTTCGGCGCCGAGACACGAATCGATGATGGCGGCGGAGTCTGCGCCTGTTGCGGATTGAGCGCCGCAACGGACGGGGACGGGGCGCTGATCGTTTCCTACCGCGCGGCGACCGATCTCGTCGATCGTGACATCACTCTATTGAAATCTGACGACGGTGGCGAAAACGTCTCGGCGACCACCATCCACAAGTGGAACATTTCAGCGTGCCCGGTCTCGACAACCAGCGTCGCTCTGGGGCCGGAGAATCGCATGCTCATGTCCTGGGAGACGGAAGGGCAAGTTTTCTTCACCGGTGCCACAGATGGGAAGGATTTCAAAATCATCCCGGCACCCGGCGACACGAAAGACCGCCGCAAGAATCCCACCGTGGCGATGAACAGCCTCGGCGAAGTCCTGCTCGCCTGGGGTGACGGACCTGGCTGGCGCTCGGGAGGCGTGCTCCACTGGCAAGTGTACGACGCGAAGGGGAAGGCTACCGACATGAATGGCCTCGGTGAGGAGATGCCAGAGTTCAGCGTCCCAACGGCGGTGGCGACGGGAGATGGGTTTGTGTTGGTTTATTGATTCCGCGCTATCCCAGACTCACGGTGAATCCTTCCGAGTAACCGAATCATTAGACGGCGTGGCCGGCCGCCGACGAGGTTTTTGACAGAGGAGCAGGAATGCGTGGACTGGGCGGAAAGCGAGTGCTGGTGACCGGCGGGGCTAGCGGCATCGGCGCCGCGACCGCCACCCGATTCCTGGAAGAAGGCGCTGCCGTCTGCGTGCTCGATCGCAGCGCCGAAGCCCGCGAGAGGATCGGCAACGAGTTGCCGGGCCTGTCCGGCATCCTCGATGCCAACGTCGCCGATCGCGACGCGGTGGAGGCCGCCTTCGCCGAAGCGGTTCGGTTGATGGGCTCAGTCGATATACTCATCAACAATGCCGGCATCAGCATCCGTCACGCATTCCTCGACATCACCGCGGAGGAGTGGCGCGACGTGTTGGCTGTCAACTTGACCGGCATGTTTAACGTCGCGCAAACCGCCGCGCGCCACATGATGGAGCAGTCCGGCGGCGTGATCCTCAACACCGCGTCGACCAGCGGCACGCATGGCTATCCTTATTATGCAGACTACAACGCGACGAAGGCCGGCGTGATCGCCTTGACCAAGTCGATGGCTCTCGAGCTGGCGCCGACCGTGCGGGTCAACGCGATCTCGCCCGGCTACTGCCTGACGCCGATGCAGCGGGCGGAGTACACGGACGAGATGCTCAGGCAAATCAACAACAAGATCCCGCTGGGACGACACGCGAAGCCGGAGGAGATCGCCGCGCTCTTCGCCTTTCTCGCCTCGGAGGACGCCGCCTTCGCCAGCGGCCACGTCTACGTCATGGATGGAGCCGAGACCACCGGCGGACTGGCGAGCCAATTATGACAACGACGACGAGCCTGGCGGGAAAGACAGCCTTGGTAACCGGCGGCAGCGCCGGTATCGGCCGAGCGAGCGCCATCCTGCTAGCGCGCGAGGGAGCCCGCATCGCGATCACGGGGCGCAACGAGGAGCGCGGCCGGGGGGTCGTCCGAGAAATCGAAGAAGCCGGCGGCGAGGCCACCTTCATGGTCTCCGACGTGCGTTTCGCCGAGCAGTGCCAGAGAGCGGTCGACGAGACGCTCGAGCGGTATCACCGTATCGACGTCCTGTTCAACAACGCCGGCGTGTACTACCCGAGAACGGTGCCTGACTGCTCAGAAAGCGAATGGGATCTGACCATCGACACCAGTCTGAAAGGCGCATTCCTGATGTCCAAATACGCCCTGCCGTCGATGATCGAGCGCGGCAGCGGCGTGATCATCCACTGCAGCTCCGGCTGGGGGATCCAGGGCGGCGAACAGGCCGCCGCCTACTGCGCCGCCAAAGGCGGTCTGGTCGTCTTGACCAAGGCGATGGCGATCGATCACGGGCCGCAGGGCATCCGGGCGAACTGCATCTGCCCGGGGGATGTCGACACCCCGATGCTGCCGGACGACGCGAAGCAGCGGGGAATGTCATGGGAAAGCTACCTGGAAGGAGCCTCCGACCGCCCGATGGGCCGCATCGGTACCGCCGAGGAGATCGCCCGCGCCGTTCTCTTCCTGTCGACCGACGCCTCCTCGTTCATAACCGGCACCGCCCTCGTGGTCGACGGCGGCGGCATCGCCGGATGACGTACCAACCGGTAATCGTGGTGGAGCGCGCCGAGAATCGGAAAGGAAGCGACGCGGAATCCAGGTCGGAATAGAGTGCCTCGGCGAAGCGGGAAGTCGGCGGCGATGATCGCCTTCGCGTGATTTCGATCGAATGTCGCCCAGCGCTGCGACGAAGGGTGCGCGCCGCGGCCAGCGTGATCTCGATTCAGCATGTACTTTCTCACCGTGCGTGGTGAGACTCGGACCGCGAGTTTGACGAGGTTGAACGTCGATAACGGTGCGCGCGCTCATCGGGTGCCTCATTTCGAGACCAGGATTCTCAGATTGGATCAGTCTCGATACGATCTCGCTTAGATCCGTCCAGCAAAGTTGAGTCAGCGGCCCAACGGAATTGGCTTTACTTGCTCCATTCCGTCGTGGACTTCGCGCTCCAAATGACGCTTCGTGGTGGCCGCGCGCGATGAACGCGAGACGCTCGTACCTCCTCGCGCGCGCCTCGACGGTGGCACCAGTCGTGCAATAACGGTGCTGTAACAAAACACGTCGCTGAGAGAGAAAAAAATGAAAGCGAGAAATTCCACCGCCTACGTAGATGCACTGGAGCCGCGCAAGCCCGACGAGGCAGATAACTGGATCTCCTCCTTGCGCAGAACTTTCTCCACCGCAGTGACGCTGCGTTACCGGATGGCTCCTCATGCGGAATGGAGCGGCGCGCTCGTCGGTGAACCTCGATGATGAAGGAGCCCTTGCTGGACGACACCTCAGCAGATGCGTCAACCCATAAGAAAAAGATGGCGATCATCATCGGAAGCGTCGCCGGCGGCACCCTCCTATACCTCTCCGCTTTGCCGGTTCACCTGGAAACGCAGATGGCCGTGGCCACCCTGATCCTCGGTTTGCTCGCCATCACCCGCAGGCGGGAACTGCGAGGGAGCCAACGCCTCGCATTTCTCTTCCTCGGCGTCTATCTGTCCATGCGCTATTTCATCTGGCGAGGAACCACGACTCTTTCCTACGTCGATCCGCTGAGCACCATCGCCGCGCTCTTGCTCTTCGCCGCCGAGTGTTATGGCGGGATCACCTATCTCCTTGGTGTCTTCGTCAATCTCGATCCGCTGCGTAGAGAGCCGGTACCGCTGCCCGAAGATCCCGATAAGTTACCCAGCGTCGACGTTTTCATTCCCAGCTACAACGAGGATCCGGAGCTTGTCGCCGTCACGCTAATGGCCTCCAGACAGATTCGCTATCCCGAGGCCAAACTCAACGTCTACCTCCTCGATGACGGGAGCACGGCCGAGAAGCGGTCGAGCAAGAACCCAGACGTTGCTTTTCGGGCGCGCCAACGCTCAGCCAGCCTACAAAGGCTGTGCTCGGATCTCGGAGTGCACTATCTGACTCGCTCCTGCAATGAGCACGCCAAGGCGGGGAACATCAACGCCGCTTTGAAACGCACCGACGGCGAGCTCGTTCTGATCCTCGATGCGGACCACGTACCTTCCCAAGACTTTCTTCAAGAAACCGTGGGCTGGTTCCTTCGTGATCCTCGACTCTTCTTGGTACAGACACCACATTTTTTCCAGAGCCCGGACCCCATCGAAAAGAACCTTGGGACTTTCCAGCGCATGCCGAGCGAGAACCAAATGTTCTACGGTGCTATTCAGCTCGGTCTCGACTTTTGGAACGCCTCGTTCTTCTGCGGATCGGCGGGGCTTTTGAAGCGCAGCTGCCTGGAAGAAGTCGGAGGCGTCGCCACCACCACCATCACCGAGGACGCCGAAACCGCTGTCGCGCTACATGCGCGTGGATACCGCAGCGCCTATCTCCGCAAACCGATGGTGGCCGGGCTCCAACCGGAGACCTTCGCAGGATTCGTCCAGCAGAGGCTGAGGTGGGCTCAAGGAATGGCGCAGCTCTTCCTCCTCAAGAATCCGCTGACGATGCGAGGGCTCAGTCCCGGACAGCGGGTGTGCTACATGAGCAGCTCCTGGTTCTGGTTCTTCCCCTTGCCACGCCTCATCTTCTTGCTGGCCCCGGCCGTGTACCTCCTAGGGGGACTGAAGATCTACAACGCCAACCTGGAGGGGTTTCTCGCCTACGCCGTACCGCATCTCATCGCGTCGGTGCTCGTCAGCGATCTTCTCTATGGAAGGATGCGGTGGTTCGCGGTTTCGGAGCTCTACGAAGTCCTGCTGTCCCTGTTCTGTTTGCGCGGACTTGCCAGCGTTTTCGTGAATCCGCGCTCGCCCAAGTTCCTCGTCACACCAAAAGGGGAGACACTCGCGCAAAGCTTCATCTCACCTCTGAGCACACCTTTCTATCTCCTTTTCTTACTGACCGTCACCTCTCTGATCGCGGGCGCCTTCCGGCTGCAGGCAGCACCGGTTGATATGGATGCGACCGTGATCACCATGGGCTGGGCAGTCTTCAACTTGTTGCTGCTCGTGGGGGCACTAGGAGCACTCTTCGAGCGTCGCCAGCTGAGGCGGAGCTGGCGAATGCCGGCGACCGGTCGGGCGCGGCTCACCGTGGGAAAGGCGAGCGTGCCGGTGCGCTTCAAGGAGATCTCAACCGGAGGGGCAAGTCTGGTTGTTGAGAAGTCCACTCTTGCCCTGCGATGTGGCGCACCCGCTCTCCTGGAGTTGGAAATCTCCCTCTTGCGGCAGAAGATGCGCCTCAACGTCGTCATTCGTCGCCAGGTGACGCGATCGAACGGCGAGAATGAGATCGGCCTCGAATTCAGGCCCGGATCCCTTGCCGAGCGCGCCGCGATCGTCGCTCTAGCTTACGGGGACAGCAACCGTTGGGAATCTGCTGTCTCAGCTGTCTGTCGGCCGTTAGGGCCCTTCCGCAGCGCCCTGTTCCTACTAACGGGTGGGGCCAAAAACGCGGCCAGCCACGCCACCGCGCTGGTATCGGCCTCATGGGGCGCCTTGCGCCAACTGTTTCAAGAGAAGCTCGGACGCCGAACTGAAAGGAGCCGTCCAATCGATGAAAGACATCTTCGTGTTGACTCGAAAGATCAGCCTCAGATACAGGCAGCGCAATCCTGAGGCGCGCCCTGTCTCTCCGTTGCCGCAGGTTGCGCTCGCAGCCGCCCTTTTCTTGGTCTCGGTGACCGTTGCGGCCGAGGACTCGTTTCGCTTCCGACAGGAAGCGACACTCGCGAGCTTCTTGGGTCCGGAGAAATCCCTGATGCTCAGAAACGCCCGGGCCGGGGCCGATGTGTTTTTTCCTGTCTCGGATCGAATCGAGACGATCCAAGCGAACCTCCACCTCGAGTTCACCAATTCGATTTCCCTGGTCCAGAACCGTTCCCAGCTCCGCGTCAGCCTGAACGGCAACGTCCTGGCTCAGTTCCGTCTGAATCCGGACAGACCCACTGTCGTCGCGAACATCGAGCTTCCGGAGAGGCTTCTGGAGCGTGGCTATAACCGACTGACCTTTGGCGCTTCCCAGCACTACACGGAGCAGTGTGAGGATCCTAACGCTCCCGAGCTATGGACTCGGATCGACCCGGTCGCATCGACGATTCGTCTAGAGGGTACCCTCGCATCCATCGAGCCAAGATTGTCCCAGCTCTCGAACTTGATGGATCGAAAACTCTGGGGGCCTTTTGAGCTAAGCCTGGTCACGGGAACGACACTGCTCGAGGACAAGCATCTCCGTTGGGGCTCCTTGATCTCTCAAGGAGCCCCTCTCAGGCTCGACTACGTTCCCTTGAATGTGCGTTGGCTGCCCGCAGAGCAACACACCAAAGACCAAACTAAGAGGCGGCGTCAGGGCCGGCGCTTTCCCCGAATGGCTCAGGAGGCTCTCGTCGGACGCGACGCCGTCTTGTTCGGCACCCGAAAGGAGCTGGCACCCTTTCTTACGTCGGAGCAGGCTTCTCGGATCGTCGGCGCCTACCTGTCGGTCGCTCCCCTCGATGACGACCCGGCTCACTTCCTCCTCGTGATCTCTGGTACCAATGACGCGGAAGTGGAGCTCGCCGCGACGGCCTTTGCTTTTCCGAACGTCGCTTTCCCGGAAGCGCCGGAGAGCATGTGAATCCCTAATGATTACGCGTCTTTAGGGGCGCCAACAGGCTAATTTCGGGTACAATATGTAGGCATGTAATAAGTGGTTGTTATGTTGTTTCATATGACTTAATAGGCTATTATGGTGGGCATGCACATCCACATCA
>SMYC01000018.1 GCA_004356105.1 Acidobacteriota bacterium
GGAGTGGGGCATCGATATGTCGCGCGGACGCGACCGTGTCGATCGCGTCCGCGTCGAAGCCGGCCCGCCATTCGGCGGCCATAATCGAAAGCGGGATGATGGGAACCCAGGACGGCAGGTAGTAAAGAAGCCACGCGTGATGGGCGACCGTGTTGCGATAGGTGTCGAACGGGGCTTCAGCGATCACCGCGCGTATGTCGGGCTGGTCTGCGGCGGCCAAGAGGACAGCGACGGCTCCCATTGAATGTCCCATCAGCACGATCCCTTCGTCGGCGAGGTCGGCGTCGCGCAAGTAGTTCATGGCGGCGCGGACGTCCTCGCTCTCGAGGCCGCCAAGGCTCGTGTACTTGCCTTCGCTCCCTCCGTGGCCCCTCAGGTCCGGCAGGATCACGGTGTGGCCGCGCTCGATCATAGGTCGTGCATGCACCTGATAGCTTTCGAGGGTGTTGCCAAGGCCGTGGACGATGACGAATGCGGCTTTGTCCGTTTCGCCGCGTGCTATCCACGCTCGTAGCCGCAGCCCACCAGAGTCGAGCTCGACGGCCGTGTAGCCAATCGGCGGTGTCTCGGAGACGCCGCCCGGGTACGTCCGGGTCATGACGTACGAGAAAGCGAGCGGTAGCCCGATGAAGAAAGCACTCCCGTACAGAAGAAGCCGGAGCAGGATGCGGCGTGCCCGTTCGTTCATATGCTTTACGAGTC
The DNA here is from genome assembly GCA_004356105.1 of Acidobacteriota bacterium. Taxonomy (GTDB): domain Bacteria; phylum Acidobacteriota; class Vicinamibacteria; order Marinacidobacterales; family SMYC01; genus SMYC01. The sequence continues at coordinate 703 of SMYC01000018.1, forward strand.
TACTCCTGAAAGCCGACGCCCTGCATTAGTCTCGCTATCTACGACGACCGATTGGAAATTTGGAGCGACGGAACATTGCCGTTCGGAGGGTTCCCGAGGACTTGAGAAGAGAACACCCGTCTCGACTACGGAATCCGCTCATAGCAGACGTGTTCTATCGACGCGGACTCATAGGTCGTTGGGGTTGTGGGACCCAGAAGATCGTCGAGCTCTGCGTTCGCGCCGGACACCCCGAACCGGAGTTCGGGGGAACTTAGTTGACGAGCGACAGTTGCAATTCGCAACTGAAACGAATGGAATGGCTTCAGAAAGATCCAAGTCGAGAGGAGACTGTCCATGAAATCGAGCCGTTCCGCCACCGCTTACTCTTTCTTCATCGCATTCACGTTAGCCCTGACTGCTTGCGCGGCGCCCGAACCGTCTCCCCCACCGACCGCAGAGCCCGCGGTGCCTTCGGTGGAGGTCGAGTACACGCTGGGCACCGAGAACACCCACAACCGCTGGAGCCGTGCGATCCCTCCCGTGCTGACGGTGCCCTCCGGAGCCATCATCGAGATCGAGACGAAGGAGGCGACCGACGGGCAACTCACGCTCGATTCCGGAGTCGAAGTGATGGCGAACTTGGATTTCGATCCGATCCATCCCCTCACAGGGCCGATCTACGTGGAAACCGCCGAACCGGGTGACGTACTCGCGGTGACCTTCCATAAGATCGATGTACTGGGTTGGGGGTGGGCAGGCGTCATTCCCGGTTTCGGTTTCCTCGCGGATGAATTTCCCGACGCCCGGCTGAAGACGTTCAGCTTCGAAGAAGGCCAGACTCACGTGCAGTTCGACGACAACATCTCGATTCCGCTCCGCCCCTTCCCCGGAGTGATCGGCGTCGCACCGGCTACCGAAGACGAACTGGTCACTATCCCACCACGCGAGAACGGCGGCAACATGGACAACCGTTACTTGGGAGTGGGCACCACCGTCTACTTGCCGGTCCTCGTCGAAGGGGCCCTGCTGTCCATCGGCGACACTCATGCCGCGCAGGGCGACGGGGAGGTTGGCGGCACTGGCGTCGAAGCCCCGATGCGCATCCTCCTGGAGGTCGAAGTGCGGAAGGGTGGTCGCGTGCTGGCGGAGCCTGAATACGAGACCGATGAGTATTACGCGGTGACCGCCTTTGGCGAAACGATCGACGAGGCTGCACGAAAAGCAACACGCTTCATGATCAATTACCTCGAGGCGGAGCGGGGGTTGTCCCGCGTAGACGCGTACCTGCTCTGCTCGCTTGCAGGAGACCTGAAGATTTCAGAAGCTGTGGACATGCCCCACTACCTGGTCAGCATGCACATGCCGAAAGGGATTTTTCGGGTACCGCCAAGTTGACGAGATTCAGCGCTGAGCACGGATTCAGGTCGACCTAAGTAAGTGCTTGGAGACCGTCGGGGATGCACGAATTTCAGGGACTGTCGAAACTAACGGCGTCGCTGATGTGCACACCGTTCGCGAGCGTCTTGTGCACCGGACAGCGCCCCGCTACCTGCGCAAGTCGTTTTCTTTGCGCGTCGTCGAAAGATCCGCGGAGGGTGACATGCGATTGAATGCGCTCGATGAATCCGTCGGTGCGCTCGTCGCAGTCACTACAATCGTCGACATGGACGCGGTCGAACTCGAGCCGGACGTCGACACCGGCAAGCTCGATGCCCTTGTGGTTCGCATAGAGCCTCAATGTGATGGTGATGCAAGCGGCGAGGCTCCCCAATAGGATCTCGTAGGGTGTCGGCCCGATGTCGGTGCCGCCCGCTGCGAGAGGCTCGTCGGCACTCCAGGTGAACTGACGAGCGCGGATCGTCGCGACCGTACCCTCTCGAAGCTCTGCAGTGACGTGAGACATTTTCGTCCTCCTCTTTCTTTAGAAGTTCAAAGTGCGTTGACGTTTCTTCCTCGAATCAGCAAGAGCAAGCACCGTGCCATCAAAAAAGCCGTGGAAACAAGGAGCTCGAGATCGTAGCCCGTGACATTGCGCGGGAGCCGCGAAATCCCGAGCCCGGCGGTGCAACGCACAGGCGGTTTACGCCAGTTGCAGAGGACTGGCATCGCTCTTGCGCTAACGAAACCGATAGGAGGTATCTGCCTGACGAGTACACCGCGTCGAGAAACTCGCCGCTCTCACCAATCGCTGCTCATTTGCTGAATCAAGCCGTATTCACGGGCCAGTTTTGTTATTGACAGTATATACTGTTAATACTATAACTCCATTGTGAAGAGAGAGGCTATCGAAGAGCGGCTGCGTCCGTATCTCGGTCGAGACGACCTCACGCTCGAGGAGCTCGTCGAGGTCGCTGATGGGCTCCTTCGGGAGCTGGCGCCGAAGCAGTCGCGCTACAAGGTTACGGAGCGTCCGGACGGACGCACCATCCGGTACTACATCACGCAGAAGCTTCTGCCGAGACCGGAGAGCTACGAGGGCGGTCGCGCCCGCTATTCCGGTCAGCATTTGACGCGACTGCTGCTGTTAAAGAAGCTCCAGGCCGAGCATCACACTCTTCAGCGCATCGCGGGCGTGCTCGAAACGGCTAGTGACGAGGACGTTCTCCGCGAGCTCTTTCCAACGAAGAAGCGGCGGCCGGCGGCTATGAAACGCATCGCGGCGGACCGGCTCGTCGCGGCCTCGGCTCCGAGCCCCGCATCGGAGCCCGAGACGTTTCAGCGCCGGGTGCTCCGGCATGGCGCTTCGCTCGACGTGCCGGCGCGCGTATTGAGAGACCCCACATTGAGAGCCGAGCTGGCCGATCAGCTAGACGCCGTCGTGCGCTCCCTTCGAGGGAGCGACGAAGGAGAGCCATCATGAACCTACCCGTAGACGTGAAAATCGACGACTACTCCCTGGCGATGAAGATGAAAAGATCGCTGACGCTGGGACACTACTTTGCCTTCCTGGATGCGAAGGCCGATCCCGCCCGCGGTCGCGTGTCGCGACTGTTGGTGAAGCCGACGCAGTCACACCGTGTCATTCCGCTCGTCGGGGAGTCTTTTTCCGTCGCCGGCATGACGCTGACGCCGCGGAAACGCGCGATCGATCCGCTGGGTGCGGTCGTGACCGATCGCGATCTGTATCGGGCCGAACAAGACACCGTCTATCTCTTCGTCGCCATGCCCGAGCCGCCCAAGGGGCTTGCCCTCGTGGTGGAGTGGAACGGCGAGCCGCTGACTTCGCGCACGCTCGACCTCGAGGACGGCGTCGGCATGGAAACCTTGTCGATGCTTCTTCCGGGAGACTATCAGGCGCAGCTATCGGTGGACGGCCAGAAGATCGGAACGCCGGTCGACTTCACCGTGGCCGAATACACGCTCGCACCCTTGACGGGACGCCTCGTTTCCCATGAGCTCGACCGGAGCGATGAAACGCTCCGATTCGAGGTGGCGGTCGAGAGTTATCAAGTGCCGTTCGACGGGGAGCTCGAAGTCTCGCTCGTCGATAAAATTCGCGAGGTTTCGTCGACGCGGCTCTCGGCCGAGGGTCCCGGCCGCTATGTCGGGCGTCTAAGGATGAAGGGTGACGGGCCGTTTCGATTGCAGCTCGTCAGCACCGAAGACGCCGAGCGCGTCGCTCAAGTGGCGATTCCGGGAAGCCGCGCGAGCGAACGCGACATGACTGTCATCGGCGAGCTCGGAAAGGAGCAACTCTTTTCCATGATGCCGCAGCCAGATGCCTTTCCTCTCCGGGGCGGTTTTCTCACCCAGGGTGATTTTCTCGCTACCCCGCTCGTGGTGGAGCAGCCCGTGAGCGATCGCTTCGTCCTCCACGCCAAGCACGATCTTCAATCCGTGTGTCTGGTCGTGCTCGATCTGGCGAGCGGCGAGATGAGCGTCATCCATCACGGAGACGCGAAGGCTGGTGACGATATCGTCGTCGACACGGAGAGCTCGATCTGCACGGTCTTCGCCGGTGCGGTCGTCAAGGGCAAGCCATTCGAGGGCTATTCGAGCTTCTTCCGTCCGGGCCATCTGACCCTCGAGCTCGAGGTTCCGGAGACCGTCCGACCGGGCGATGAGCTCAGCGTGCAGCTCGTTTGCAAGGGAGCATCGAAGGCAGTGCCCGTGCTTCTCGCCGTTCGTGATCATCGCCTGACGGCGGCCGACCGGCCTTCCGTCAGTCTGGGCGCCTCGGCAAAAAAAGCCATCGACACCGCCACGGAGGGGATGGACGAAGGCTTCTTCGACAACGATGCGCTTCTCCCTCCTCCTCCGACGCTCTTGCGAGCGATGGCCGTCGAGTACGCCGGGGGTGGCTTTCTCGACGCCGAGGAAGACAGCATGGCGCTCTGCTGTGGCACTGGCGCGGTCGACCTCGCCGAGTCCGTCACGAGGGCAGTCTATGAAGAGGAAGTGTCTCAGAGCCTAATCGAACCGCCGCGCTCCGATTTTCCGTCCGTACTCTTTTATGGTCTCGTTCCCGTATCTGGAAGCCGGGAGGTCACGATTCCCGTCGGCGATACGCTCGGGAGTTTTGCTGTCGAAGCGTTCGCCCTCATCGACGGCGATTGGACCGACGCGAGGAGCACCGTGGTCGTGGACAAGCCCGTGCGCGTCGACCTGGAGCTACCACCTGCCGTTCACAAGGACGACAGGGTCGTGGGACGGCTTCGTGCGTCGACGAGCTCCGGCCGAGGCAAAGTTCGACTCACGCGCGACGGAGCGCCCGTTACTCTTCGAGGCATCGACGGTGACGTCGTCGAGACTCCCGCCGAGCTCGAGCTCGAAGTCGTCCCCGGCACCTACGTCGCGATCGTGGAAGACCTCACGAGCGGCGATACCGACGCCGTGGAGATAACGGTGGGGGAGCCGGGTGTGCTGAAGTCCTACGTGAAGGAGCTCGGCTTGCTGCTCGCGAGCGACCACATCACCCTGGACTCGGCGGACGCCCTCACGCTCCGCGTCCTCCCCGCCGTCGACGAGTCGTTCCAATGTCTTTTGACCGCAACGGCCGGATACGCCCACCTCTGCTGCGAACAAACCGCAGCCAAGATCCTCGCTGCCACCTTCATGTACTTGGCCAGTGAGAGCGACTCTGAGCGCCGGACCGCAAAGGAGATCATCTTGGCCGGCATCGAGCGCGAGAAGAAGATGATCCGCCCGGGACGAGGCTTCGTCATGTATCCCGAGACCGACGGCGTGAATGATTACTACAGCCGTGCCACCGTGAGATATCTCTGGAACCTTCACCAGCTCGGAAAGATTTCCGAGCTATCGTCCGATCTGCGACGGGCAGCTTCGGAGGGGACGGCTCTCGCCGACCAGGCCGCCGAGGCGCACGGCATCGAGCGGCTGCCCCAACACATTCAAACCGCGGCCGACGCCTGCGCGGCCGCTACGAGCGGTGACGCGTCTTCTGCCGAGAAATATTTCGCCGAAGCGCTCGATTTCTCGGGAGACGATGTCACGGTCCGAGAAATCCCCGGGCGCGTGGATAGCCGCGCCACACTTGCCTATGCCGCGGCGTCTTTCATCGCAATGAGTCAGCTCGAGAAGGGTGTGCGGCTCGCCAATCAAGTCACTCGTCAGTTCAACGATCAGGGCCGACTCTACTCGACGCTCGACTCGGTGGCAGCCATCGTTCTCATGATCCAGCTGCGCTCGTCGGGACTCGTCAGTGGCGAGGGGCGGCTCCGAGTGAACGGTAAGGAAATGACCGTGCTCGACGCGACGTCCCTGAGCGACCAAATTGAGTCCGTCTCGTAACCCCAACCTTCTAGAACAAGGTTTTCAATTACAAGATCGGCTCGGCGCCGACACTATCGCCCGGTCGGCACGAGCGCTGAGTGAGACGAAGAACCTGCGTAAGTCTCTGATTTCACACGCGGACGGATTTTGATGAGGCACAGGTGTTCGATCGGCACCGATGGCGATGTCAATATCCCAGGTGTAGCGCGCGTTCCGAACTTCACAGTCACCACATCCGATTCGGGAGTCTCCTCGGCTCGGACCACCCCTAATCGAGTCACGATCTGCGCTCTCCATCACCGGGTGATTCATCGTGAGGTCGTTGGTGTTGGCGGGCGTGCGCCCTCGGAGCTCAACTGACGGCTGGCCAAGCTGATGGAGCTCGCCCTCGAGCGCCGCAGCCGATACAAACTTCAGAGGACAAGAAGACGGCACAACCACCATTCCATGTCGTTCTCAATTGGTTCGATGAATTGAAGCGGCTCGTCCCCGCGGAATAGCAAAGTCACACGGCCACAATGCGAGTAATGACTTGCCTGAAAAACTCCCGTGACCATACGTCCAAGGCGCGCCGGTCTTTGACGAAGAGAGCAACCTCGCGACGCGCCTGTTCGACATCCAGGTCGTCCACCGCCTGGCTCAAAAGGTCTTGTAATTTCCCAGGCGTCAACGGTTGTTCTTCCAGGTAGTCACCGGACTGTCGCATTCTGGTCTCGAGGTGGTTGAGGCGTACCTCAGGACGCCGAGCGGCGTACCAAACCAGGTCGTACCAATCCCGCCCTTTCACGCGGGTGCGCCACTTCCGGCAGAGGACAGCGTGGAGCTTTCCGGCAAATAGGTTCGGCAAAGTGTAGACACGGACGGAGAACGGGATGGGCTGCAAGACAAATTGCGTTTCCGTCTCGAAGCCGCCCGGCGGATCGGTATCCACTTCCAGCTTGATTTTGAGCTTTTTTGCAGGCTGTAGACCGCGAAGCAGTTCCTGGTCAACATTGATCACTATCAACTGTTTGATTGTGTTTGTTTTAAGAAATGCCGACTCGATAGTACCCGCCCGGGGCTTCCGACAAGCCTCGAACTTTACGTGGAATCCGAAGCTTTCGATCTCGCGCTCTAAAGCCTCTCCGAAAGGTTTTAACGAGAAGGAAGCCTTGGGCTCGAGCAGCGAAAAGTCGAGGTCTTCCGAGTAGCGGTCCAGACCGTATAGGAGCCTAAGCGCGGTACCTCCGTAGAATGCGGCGTGCTCGAAGAACCGGCTGCGCCACAATCCGAGCAGAGCCAAGTCCTGCAGAATCTCGCGCAGAGCGTTGACATAGTCGGTGCGGCTCCGACACTCGTAGCGGTCCATCATGCTGTGAATGGCGTCATGCATGGGCCGGAACCTCGAGCCTCTCTAGATACGCGACGAGGTTTTTGATCTTGGCAGAGTCATAGGAGCGCGCGATGGATTGGAGCCGGGACCGGTCGAGCACGGCCAGATCTTCCGGATCGATGCGAAGGTCCTCCGAGAGATAAGCATCGAAGTCGGATGCTGGACGCCCGCTGAACCGCTTGTCGGTCCAGACCTTGTCTGCCAGAGCTTTTTCGGGTGATGCAATCAGGAATCTCAGATGGTCTGCCGTTTCCAGTAGGGCGCCCACAGAGTAGCGAGGCCGAAGGAGCATGCGATAGGAGAAAGCCCCAAAGGGCGTATCGAATTCGCGCGACCGTCCCGTGGTCACAGAGGTGACGGTTTCGACCCTCTCTGGGATCAGGCCGTGGTAAGCCAGTGCGTAGTCGAGGCTGACATAAGACGGTCCGTATATCAGGTTGGCAACGTACTCGCGGCTGACCGGTTCTTTGCGAAAGGCTTCGCCAAAGCAGTAGAGTCCCTTTTTGATGCGTACGATCGTCCCGCTGGCCAGTAGCCTGGTGATCGCGTCCCGGGGTTTGCGGTAGCCGGAGAGCGCATCTGCGAGAACCTGGTAGTCAAAGACTTCTACGGCGATCTTTTGCCGCAGATGGAAGATGAACTCTTGCGGAATCATTTTACGCCATTGCGCAGTATGTCCAATATTAATGGACATACTATGCAATATCAGCCATGTTGTCAAATTACGTATTTGGCGTCTTTCTAGCCCTTCCGCCTGAGACTTCTCCCATCGGACCGCTGCGGCCAAGCGCAGCCCGAAGCCAGGAAGCGCATGGCGGTTCAATCATCCAATCAGCCTGTAAACGACTGGCACCCGGATCAGGGTGAGCAGCGTCGGACAGAACAACCGAAACGCCCACTTCACCCGAGCGAGAGCTCGCCCTCGTCTTGAAAAGGGGCGAGGAGTTGAAGGGAATCGTTCCTGCAGGAGTGGTTCGGTGAACTCTCCCCGGGGAGAGTTGGCTATATCGAATTCGGGATAGCAGCCACTTACTATGCCGACTACAGGATCATGCCGCGTAGAGGTAGATATGCACGCTCGGTAGGATAAACAACATCCCGCCCGCGCAAGCGAGCAACCGGAACGGCGGCTCGAGCATGCGACCACGCCTTTGTGCTCCGGTTGTCGCGCGGGAAGACGCCGCAAATCCCGCCGGGCTGCGCCGCGTGCGAGTAGAAGAATAGCAGCGTTGGGACCGCAAACGCATCGATCGCATGAGTCCGCTGGTCGGAGCACGGCAAAAAAAAGATGACATCGAGGTCATTTGGTTCTTGACAGTTTTTTCGACGCGACTTGAAAGAAAAGCTAGGGCGTGCGCCGTTGTGGTCTCAGAAAATGCCGACGAAGCTACAGGCGTGCTCTCTTCGTCGGAGAGACTTCGAAATTGTTTCGAAGCGTCTGTGTACGTTACGCGACAACGCTGAGGGTCGAAAAAGTCCATGCTATAACAACGTATGAGCACAAGAGATGAATCAAAACTACTCTCGGCGCTATCGGATGACGAACTTCTCGTTTGTCTATCGGATGCGTCGAAGCAGTCGCGGCGCGGTGAAGCAGCGCTCGTCGCACACATCGCTGAAGTCGATGCACGGGGTCTCTATGCCCGGGAGGCTTCGCCGTCCATGTTCCGCTTTTGTATGGACGTTTTACATTTATCGGAAGCGGAAGCTTATCGGCGAATCAACGCCGCTCGACTTTCACGGAGATTCCCCGTTCTCCTCACGATGCTAGAGAATGGACGCATTCACTTGTGTGGTGTCGCCGTGATCTCGAAACATCTCACCGAGGCGAATCACGAAGAGGTACTCGCAAGAGCCACGCACAAGAGCAAACGTCAGCTCGAAGACCTTGTGGCGGAGTTAGCTCCGAAACCGGATGTTCCGCCGACGATTCGTAAGAGACCAAAACCCAAAGCCCCGAGCGAGTCGTCCAAGGCGTCGGACGAAAGTCGTGAGGAGCCTCAGAAGAATGAGCCGACGACTGTCGGTCCGGCAGCCCCTGAAAAACGGCCCACGGTGTCCTCGCTTTCGCCGGCGCGTTACCAAGTAAATTTCACGGCTAGCGACAAGCTCGAGCGGCTCGAGGCACTCATTCCCGGCAGTGACATTGCTTCGGTCATCGACGTGGCCGTGAGTGAAAAGCTCGAGCGGCTCGAAGCCAAGCGTTCCGGCAAAACGAATCGCCCGAGAACGAACGTCGAAGACGCTGACACGTCACCGGGTGTGCGAGGCATCGCTGCCGCGGTGAAGCGATTCGTGTTGGAACGAGATGGAGGGCAGTGCACGTTCGTCACGCCTGATGGCAAACGATGTCCCGAGCGCCACCGGCTCGAATACCATCACGACGATCCCTACGGACGCGGGGGCGATCGCAGCGCGAACAATATTAGGCTCATGTGCAAATGTCACAATCTCTATATGGCGGAGCTGGACTTCGGCAAAGAGACCATAGATGAGTACCGTCGTTCAGCTGACCGGGTCGGTGAATCGACGCCGTCGTTTGAACTCTCCCCGGGGAGAGTTGAAACGCCCGCCATGTAGCGGTGTTGCTCTCGGAGTTTCGCAGCGGAACACAACATCCGGGTGAGAGCACGATGATGGGCGAGAGCTTCGCCCAGTATCGGATCATCGAGAGATAACCGACGCGAGCCCGCGTAGATCCAGTATAGAGGTCGCCTCATCTGAGGCATTGGCGGTGTCGGGTAGAGATACGACGCGCACAGCCTTAGGAGATGGCTTGGCTGTTTCAGCGTTTCCGCGGTACGTGCCCGTTTAGCCATCACCATAGCTCACGTTTCCGCAAGCCCCCTCTCATCCCGGACGGTCGGATTTCCCGAGTCCGGTTGGCAGCAGCAGCTTTCCCCAGAGGACCTTCCCTGGACTCCCGAGATTCAAGCACTCGCCTGCATACACCCCTTGGAGAC
>SMYC01000287.1 GCA_004356105.1 Acidobacteriota bacterium
ATGACGCTGAGGGGAACGTTCTCGATGTCGGGCGGAAAACGCGGAAGATATCGCCCGCGCTACGGCGCGCTCTCGACTTTCGAGATCCAACTTGTATCTGGCCGGGGTGCGAATGCACGTTTACGCAAGCACACCACATCAAAGCCTGGATGGATGACGGAGAAACGAAGCTCCCAAACCTCGCCAATCTATGCACTTGGCATCATCATCAAGTTCATGACGATGGCTTCCGCATCGAGCTTCCACCGAACGACAAAGCGCGTGTCTTTCATCCGAAAGGCTGGGAAATCCTCGCGGTCCCGCCACCATCGAAGCTGCCGAAGAAACCGCTCGCCGAGCTCGAGCTCGAAGGTTGGGAAGGCAAACCGAAGTGGGGCTACGAACCCATCGACCTTCACCTAGTAATGGAAACGATGTGGAAGCCGAAAGTCGAAGGCGGCGAACCGGCAAGGTGGAAACCCGGGCCTGTGATCTAAACGGGGTATCGGACTAGACTGATAGAAGACTACCAGAGACCAAAGGATCCAAACGATGACCTATTGCACCTCGGTCCTTTGCGCGACCGTCCTAGCCCTTATGACCGTGCCTGCCGAGCCGGCTGCTCAAGAGGAGGACCAACGCGACCATCGGTTGCGTAATGATTGGGCGTCCCTCGACCGATACCGCGAGGACAACATGCGGCTCGCGCCACCCCAGCCCGGCGAGGCGCGGGTCGTCTTCTACGGTGACTCGATCACCGACTCATGGGCAGCCCACTTCGACACGATGTTCCCAGGCAAACCGTATATCGGTCGAGGGATTAGCGGACAGACCACTCCGCAAATGCTGGTACGTTTTAGACAAGACGTCATTGCCCTCGACCCGAGGGTCGTCGTGATTCTCGCGGGAACGAACGACATAGCTGGAAACACGGGCCCGTCGACCCAGGCGATGATCGAGGACAGCCTCACGTCCATGGTCGAGCTCGCAAAGGCGAACGACATTCGGGTCATCCTCTCCTCCGTCCTGCCAGCCTACGACTATCCGTGGCGGCCAGGACTCGAGCCAGCACCCAAGATCGTCTCGCTCAACACATGGATGAAGGACTACGCGTCGCGGCACGACCTGGTCTACCTGGATTACCACGCCACGATGGCCGACGAGCGGCAAGGTCTTCCACTAGAGCTCTCGAGCGATGGCGTACACCCCAACGAGGCCGGCTACCGTGTGATGGCGCCTCTCGCGGAAAAGGCAATAGCCGACGCGCTCCGTCAGCGCTGAGAGCACGACCTCGCGCCTTCGATGCTCTAGTATCAACCTGTCTGGTTCTCCCCTTCGATTCCGATGCGGCGGACCGCGCGGCGATTATCTGGGGCCACTTGAGCAAGTCATAAAGATCCAAGGTTGGAGACGTCTTGATTGCGGGGATTGCCTTTTCTCGACAGATCCCGCTCGTGACTCGCAACCGGAAGGATTACGAGCCGATGACCAAGATAGCGGGCGTCAACCTTCAGATTCGGAGCTGGACTCGCGCGGGGAAGAGAAAGTAGCCGTTTCACGAGGGGCTGACGCGAAACTTCAGTGGGTCATCGCGTAGAGCACGATGTTGATGCCGACCGGGTACGCCTTTAGCGAAAAGCGATAGAAATACTCGTCGTCTTCCGCTTCGCGCTCCCAGCCATCCGCGATATCCGTGTTGTGCGTCATGAGCACCATGAGGCGGCCGTGGTCGTCGAAGATGCCACGAAAGTGAGGCTCGGCGGTCTCGAGGCCTCTCTCGGATGTGCTTCTCCCACCGGAGCGGCGCCAATAATGAATCGAGGGGATTTGCGGGATTTTGCGGATCGTATAGAAGGTACGGAAGACGACGTGGTCGAGCGGCACGTCGACGATGGGATAGTCGCTTTGGGGAAGCACTTTGTGGATCTCACGCTTCCAGTGCTCCCACGCCGCCTCGCCCCAGAAATCGTCGACGTAGAGCGTACCGCCCCGCAGCAGATAGTCGCGCAAGCGTTCGACCTCGCTCGGAGAGAAGCCGACAGTGCCCACGTCGGACATGAACGCGAACGGATATTCGAAGATCGTGTCGTCGAGGAGTGTCACGACAACGTGCTCTGGTGCTCCATCCCCGTCGCGCCGGATGCGCGCGCTCGTCAGTTGCGAGAAACGGGTCATGAAATTGATGTCGGAATAGGGGTAGTCGGTATTCCAGCCGTAGCCGGAACGTTCGGTACGGACACTTTCGTAAAGGATGCGACAAAAAGCGAAGAGGTCGTTCGATGGCGCGTTCGGCTGGGCGAATCGTGGCGGGTAGCGGTTCCACCATCCACGGCCCTGGCCGAGCGCGACACCGCTGAGGACGAGGGCCGAAAGCCCGAGTCCTATCAGCCACGACCTAATGCGAGCGGAGCGAAGCATATCTTTGGCGCCCTCGGCACCATAATACGCAAACGGCGCGTCATTTGCGACGCGTGCGCTCGAGCTAGGTCTTCAGCTTCTCTTTTTCGAAGTCCCAATGTACCGGCGCTTCGCGTTTGATGGATTCGTTGATGATATGGGCGCAAGACGCCGCGCGATGTCCTGTAAGGGCATCCTCGACGGACGCTTTGCGCGAGCGCACCGAGTCGAAGAAATGTGCAAGGTGGACTTCGGTCGCGTTCTTCCCCCACTCTTCCCAGCTCCGCACACTCGGTCGCATTTGCGCGTCCCACGTCGCCGGCGTTTCCTTTGCCTGGACGTCCGGGTCGTCGTAGTAAGCCTTCGCCAGGTCTTCCTTCCAGGACTCCACCACCCAGCGATTGTCCTCGGCCAGACTTTCCGGCGTAAAGACGAGCGAGCCGCCGCGAAAAGCGATAGCACCTTCGGTCCCGAGGATCTCGAAGCCAGACTCGCTGCTCGACTGGTTGTTGAACGTCGAGCTCAAGTTCACCGTGAATCCTTCTGGATAGGTCATGATCGCGTTCACTGTGTCGGGGACGTCTCGCGAGCTCTTCCAGCGGTAGAGCTCGCCCGAGGCCATCACCGTCTTCGGCATCTTGGCGTCCATGATGAAGTGGATCGTCGTCACGAGGTGCACGAACAAATCCGTGGAAATGCCGCCGGAGTAATCCCAGTAGCACCGCCAGCGGAAGAAGCGCTCCAGGCTGTAAGGGTGGTCCGCGGCCGGCCCGAGGAATTTTTTCCAGTCCACTGTATCCGGCGACGCGTCCGGCGGTATGGGATAGATCCAAGCGCCGCCCGCGGTGTTGCGGTTGTAGGAGGCGCGGATCATCGTGACTTGCCCGAGCGCGCCGCTCTTCACGAGCTCTTTCGCTTTGAGCTGGGTAGCGGAGCTTATGCCCTGGCTCCCAACTTGGTAGATGCGGTCGCTCTTCTCCGTAGCAGCGATGATCTCGAGGCCTTCGTCGACCGTGTAGGTCATGGGCTTTTCGATGTAGACGTCTTTGCCTGCCGAGAGCGCGTCGAGCGACATCTGTCGGTGCCAATGGTCCGGCGAGCCGATAAAAACCGCATCGACATCCGTGGCGTCGAGTATCTCGCGATAGTCGACATGGATGCGCGCTTTACCGCCCGCAATCGCTTTCGCGTGCTCCGCCCGCCCCTTATACGCGTCACAGACGGCGACAAGATCGACACCAGGGAGCCCCCGACAAGCGTGCATCAAACCCTGAGCCCGAGCGCCCGAGCCGATCACACCGACGCGGACGGTGTCGCTCGCGGCGTTCTTACCGAATGCTTCTGGCGCCATGGCCGCGGCGGCAGCCGCCAAACTTCCTGTTTTGATGAACTCGCGACGATTCATGAAACCCTCCCTAGAAATCCACGTCAATCTATCAGACCCGAGGCGTTTGACCCAACTCCCATACCGAGGATAGTTTCAGCCTCATGCAGGTAATCCGTACGCGCAAGACCTACGACGTCGCCGTCATCGGCTCCGGGGCCGGAGGCGGCATGGCAGCAAAAGTATTGACGGAAGCGGGCGCCGAGGTCGTTCTTCTCGAGGCCGGACCGATGTGGGACACCGAGAAAGACTCGGCGATGCTCGCTTGGAACTACGACGCGCCTCACCGGGGCGGGGCGATACCGGAGCGTCATTTCGGGGAGTATCACGCGGGCCTCGGCGGCTGGTCGCTCGAAGGGGAGCCTTATACAAGAGCGCCGGGCACCAAGTTCGACTGGTTTCGCACACGGATGCTCGGCGGGCGTACCAATCACTGGGGACGCATCTCGTTGCGCTTCGGTCCCGACGATTTCAAGGCGCGCAGCCACGACGGTCTTGGTGATGACTGGCCCATCAGCTATGAGGACTTAGCTCCCTACTACGATCGCATCGATCGTGAGATCGGGATCTTCGGGTCGAACGAAGGTCTTCACAACGATCCAGACGGCATCTTCCAACCCGCGCCCGAGCCGCGCTGCTACGAGCATATGGTCAAAGACGGCTGCGACACTCTCGGCATTACATGCATCCCGGCACGGATGTCCATACTCACGCGGCCTTTGAACGGGCGTCCCGCGTGTCACTATTGCGGGCAATGCGGCCGAGGTTGCGCCGCGCATGCAAACTTCTCGACGCCCAGCGTTTTGCTCCCACCCGCACTCGAGACCGGGCGGCTCAAGCTCATCACGAATGCCATGGCGCGCGAAGTGACGACCGACGACGAGGGCCTCGCCACGGGTGTGTCCTATGTCGACAAGAACGACGGACGCGAACATCATGTGCGTGCGTCGATCGTCGTGCTTGCCGCGAGCGCGTGCGAGTCCGCACGGCTTCTTCTGAACTCGAAGTCGTCGCGACATCCCGCAGGTCTCGCGAACTCGAATGGCGTCGTCGGACGTTACTTGATGGACAGCACGGGGACGAGCGCCATGGGCTATTTTCCAAAGCTCGAGAACGGCGTCCCTCACAACGAGGACGGCGCGAGCGGCATGCACTTGTACATGCCGTGGTGGCGCGACAATCGTGAGCTCGATTTTCCCCGCGGCTACCACATCGAGTTTTGGGGCGGCCGGAGAATGCCGGGCTATGGTTTCTTGAACGGCATCGAAAAAACGCCGCTCGGGGGCGGCTATGGCAAAGCGCTGAAGGAGAACTACCGAAAGCGCTACGGCGCAACGATCGGGTTTTCAGGCCGCGGCGAGATGATCCCAAACGACGACACTTATTGTGAGATCGATCCGGACACGGTCGACCGCTGGGGCATCCCGGTCCTTCGTTTCCACTTCAAATGGAGCGAGCATGAGTTTCTTCAAGTCAAGCACATGCACGAGACCTTCCACGAGCTGATCCATCATCTCGGGGGCACGCCCCTGACACCGATGCCGACGAAAGAAGAAAACTACGGCATCCTGACGGGCGGGCGCATCATTCATGAGGTCGGGGTCACCCGCATGGGCAACTCCAAGAAGACCTCTGTCTTGAACGCCTATTGCCAGGCGCATGACGCAAAAAACGTTTTCGTGGCCGATGGTGGACCGCTCGTTTCCCAACCGAACAAGAACCCCACATGGTCGATCCTCGCTCTCGCGATGCGCACGAGCGAGTACATCGCGGAAGAGCGACGGAAAGGAAATCTCTGATGGCCAGCGGAAAGATCGACCGACGGGAGGCTCTGAGGCTTTTGGCCTCCGCCTCTATCGCATCGGCCTTCGCCTGCACCCCGAACGAGGTCGTAAGCGCTCACCAGGCGGTGAGTGGCGGGACGAGCGAGCGCATGTTCTTCACGGATCACGAATTCGACACGGTGACGTTACTCGGCGATATTTTCATTCCGCGCGACGAGCGCTCCGGGAGCGCAAGCGATGCGGGGGTGCCAGAGTGGATTGATTTCATGACGTCGGAGGAGCCGGAGCGTCAAGTCGTCATGCGCGGAGGCCTCGCCTGGATCGACGCCCTGTGCGAGAAACGCTTCGACCGGCGCTTCCTCGACGCCGGCGACGACGAGCGGACAGCGCTTCTCGATGAGATCGCCTATCCTGACCGCGCCGCGCCCGAGCTATCTCACGGAGTCGAGTTCGTGAACCGCTTTCGCGATCTCGTCGCAACCGGTTTTTTCACGAGCAAGATGGGCTTCGAAGACCTCGATTATCGCGGCAACACTTTCGTGACCGAATGGACCGGCTGTCCCGACGAAGCGCTCCGAAAACTCGGCGTCGACCGAAGCTAGATCGCAACCTCGCTCATCAAAGCGACAGGGTTTTGGTCCGGGTCGCGGAAGGACGCGATCCAGAGCTCCTGGGTGTCCGTCTTGTGCACGAGCGCGGGCTCGTTCTCGAAAGTGACACCGCGTGCGCGCAAGGTTGCACAAGCTTCGCTCATGTCGTCGACGCGGTAATAAATAATAGAGGCCTGGTGATCGAACTCTTCCTTTTCCGGCTTCGCGAGCATGAGACGTACCCCGCCGCACGAGAAAAAGCCCATCCCCGGCGCATCGAAGAGAAATTCCATCCCGAGAACGTCGCGATAGAAGGCAATAGCCTTCTCCACATCGTGGACGTTGATGGCAATCTGGCCGATTTCTTTGAGCATTTCGCCCCCTTCGTCGCTATACTAAGATAGTTAGCCTAACTAATAGTTAGCTTAGCTAAGTAAATATACGATGCTCGAAAAGCTACGTCAAGTCGAATCTCAGCAAAATCTCGAGCTTGCCGATCGTCTCCATTCGGCCGCCATCCACTTGCTCCGAAGACTTCGCCGGGAGGACAGCGCCTCGGGCCTCTCCGCCCCTCGTCTATCGGCTCTTTCCGTCATCATCTTCGGCGGCCCAGTGACGATGGGCGAGCTCGCCGCCGCGGAGCAAGTGCGCCCACCGACGATCTCGCGTCTCGTCAAAGACCTGGAGCGCCAAGGTCTCGTGAGCCGCAAGCCGGATCCCGGCGACGAGCGCGTCCAGAGAGTTTCTGCCACCGCCAAAGGAAAGCGCCTCCTGAACGAGGGGCGTAGGCGACGGGTCTCGAAGCTCGCTACCGGTCTCGCCCGCCTGAGCTCGAAAGAACGCCGACAGCTTCTCCACTCCGCTGAGCTGCTCGAGCGCCTCACGCTCCCCGACGGCCATCCGGATTCACGAAAAACTGGAAGAAAAGAACAGCAACAGAGGCACAGAGCCACAGAAGGATAAGAGTTTTTTTCGCGACCCGTACAACACGATAGAGCTTTCTCGAAATCTCTGTAGCTCTGCGCCTCTGTGGCAAAAAAAGGCACGCTACATCGGCACGCGGCTCCAATCAACGAAATCCGTTACCGCCGGCTCGCCTCCCAGGCTTCGAACGTGCGACGCGATTTGACCCCGGTGGTACCACGAATGTCCGAAGAGCTGCGTGAATAGCTCCTCGATACTATTCTTGAACCGCGGCCCTTCCACCGATTGGTACTCGAAGACGCGGGACAGCTCCTCGTCGTCGATACCCTCCAGGTAAGCCACCCACTTCGTCTGCATGGCATCGAGTGCTGCCCGGGCTTCCGATAAGTCGTGCCCTTTCGGGAAGAGCTCGTCCGCGGTGCTCGGCCCTGTCTCGGAGACGCCGAAGCGAAAGAGCCAGAGCTCACGCGCGGCCGCGATGTGCGCGAGCAAGTCGACACATTTCTGGAATCTCTCGTCGCTTTCGACATTGGGCTGGTCTTTCGAAAGCGCCTCGAGCGAGGCTAAAGCCTTTCCGTGGGAGTCTCTCTCATATTCGAACCAACGCCGGAATCGATCCGCGAGCATCGTCATACTTTCCTTCCTTCCCTCACAACAATCGCCGATCCGTCCGCAACGAAGGCCGAGCTTGGGCGGCCTGCCAAAAAACGGGAGAGCTCGGCGCCATAGAGCGGCTCGAGGTCTCCGGAAAGCTCGCACTCGGAGACACCCCACACGTTCCACCTCGGATGATCCACACGATATTCCATGGCACTCCCATCACGCTGGGCTGCATAGCCCCAATAGTGCTCCGTGATGAACGCTTCCTCCGAGTCTTCATGCGGAAGCTGCGGCTCTCCCTCGAGGCGCACCGCCATGCGCGCCCACTCCCCGCGGTGGTGCCACTCGTAGACCACCTCGGGCGGTGCGACCCGATGTCGCATCGGGAGCGCAACATAGCTCTCGTTGTAAACGCAGCGCGCCACCCAGGCGATGGCTGCCCGCGGGACGATTTCTTTGACGAAGACGACACCGCGACGGACACCCTCCGGATGATCGTGTTTCACGTAGAAGCGCAGGTTGACCTCGTCGAAATCGCGATGAAACGGTATGGGGATCCCGTGCACCCGCGTCTTCAGAAAACGGAAGCCGACCATCGAGACGAACGTCTTGCCTCGCCATAGGTCGAGCTCGGTCCCGTGAGGCAAAAGCGCTTCGAGCACCTCTGGGTCGACCTCGTAGCTCAGCATAACGAGATGCCGCCACTCCGCCTTTAGAAAAGCGCGCGACGTCACTGTTCCGGTCGTTTCCAGTCGTCGTGGAGCATCGAGTACACGGCGCTGTCGACAAAGTGATCGTTCAGCCACTCGGCTTCGTGCAATGTACCGTCACAAGTGAAGCCCAACCTCTCCGGAATAGCGCGGCTCTTCTGGTTCTCGGTGGCGACGCGAATCTCGACACGATGAAGCCGGTATTGCGTGAACGCGAACTCGACGAACACACGGCAACAGGCCGTCATGATCCCGCGTCCTTGGATCTCTTCGTCGAGCCAATAGCCGATCTGGACGCACCTATTGAGCCAGTCGACCCGGGAGAAGCCGATGATCCCCGCGATCCTTCCCCGGTACCGGATGCAACATTGAAAGCCGTCTCCGTCCACATATTGTTTCTGCGCGGCCTCGGCGAAGGTTTTCGAATCCTCGACCGAGACCGCCGTGTCGACCCAAGGAAGCCACTCTCTCAGATACATGCGCGAGGCCTCGACGAGCGCGAAGAGCTCGTCGGCGTCACGCATCTCGACCATCGCGAGCGTTGTGTTCTTGTCGACAGTATGAACAAACATTTGTTTGTCTAAGTCCCTCAGCAAAGCGTATACCCCGAGCGTCCCGTTATGGAAGTGCTAGTGCACATCTCTGAATTGACCAGGCGCCGCGTGATCTGCTAGAACCACGAATCAATGCGTATTCATTCGAATCAACTCATGGTTTGGACAGCGCTGCTATTTGCAGCTGCAGCGCTCGGCGCCTGCAACGATGCTCAGATCCTTCGAGCATCTCATCAATGGCCCGCCGGCGACGTGCGCGGTGAGCTTCTCGAGATCATCCGTACCGAGCTCGAGGCGGAGAACGCCGGGATCGAGATGCGCATCTACCCGGGGCAGTCGCTTTTCGAGGCAACCGCGCAGTGGGCGGCGATGACCCGCGGCCGTCTCGATATTTCGGTCTTTCCGCTCGCTTATGCCGCGGGCCGGCACGCCGAGTTCAACTTGACGCTCATGCCGGGGCTCGTGAAGAGCCACGAGCACGCCCAACGTGTCAATGCATCGCCTTACATGGACGAGATCCGGCGGCGCATCGAAGAGCAGGGGATCATCGTTCTCGCCGATGCTTGGCTCGCGGGCGGCTTTGCGTCGAAGAACGGCTGCATTCGCGAGCCCGACGACGTACGAGGACAGACGATCCGCGGTGCGGGTAAAGCGTTCGAGCAGATGCTTCTCGGGGCAGGCGGCTCGATCACGTCGATGCCGAGCTCCGAGATTTACACGGCGATGCAGACCGGCGTCTTAGACGCGACGATCACGAGCAGCATCAGCTTCGTTTCCTTCCGTCTCTACGAGCAAGTGCAATGCTTTACCGCGCCGGGAGATACAGCGCTTTGGTTCATGTACGAGCCGATCTTGATGGCCAAGAAAAGCTTCGACGCCTTGACCGAAGACCAACAGGCCATTCTCATGCGCGCGTCGAAGAAGGCGGAGATCTTTTTTATGGAGAAGGCGAAAGAGCTCGACCGCAAAGCCGAAGAAGCGTTTCGCCGAGCGGGCGTCGAAGTCGCGCATTTGAGCGAAGAAGATCTTGAAGCCTGGTACGCGCTCGCGCGAGAAACGTCGCACAAACTCTTCGCGGAAGAAGTCGAGGGCGGCCAGGCGCTTCTCGATCAAGCGCTCGCGGTCGAATGAGAGCCGCTCGTTGATTCTTTCGCGCTTCATCGCCGCCGTTCGGAAAGCTTCCGAGGCTGCTGGCATCCTCGCCGCTGCCATGATCGGGTTCTCGGTGCTGATCGTCTGCCACCTCGTGTTCACGCGCTATTTTTTGCGCTCTCCGACCGTTTGGCAGACCGAGCTCGTGACCTATCTCCTCGTCGGCGCCACGTTGATCGGATGCCCCTACGTCTTGAAGATAGGTGGCCACGTGAGCGTCGCCCTGCTGCCTCACTACCTTTCCGCCCCTGGCAAGAAGCGGCTCGCGATTCTCGGCTCGTTCATGGGCATTTTCTTTTGCGGCGTGCTCCTATGGTCGGGTATCGATCTTTGGCACGAAGCCTGGGCCGGTGGTTGGCTCTCCGAGACCGTTTGGGCGGTGCCGCTCTTCATCCCCTACGCGGCACTCCCCCTCGGCTTTGGCCTCATGCTGCTTCAATATTTCGCCGACCTGGCTACGCTCCTTCGAGGCGAGGCCGAACCGTCGTGAGCCCACTCGTCACGGGTGTGCTCATCGGCATCGTCACCGTCGTCGTTTTGTTGTCCGGCGTTCCCGTCGCGGTAGGGCTCGGCGTCGTGGCCATGTCCTTTCTTCTCATCTTCGAAGGACCGTCAAGCTTGACGCTCATGGCTGAGCTTTTCTTCGGCAAGCTCGACGATTTCACGCTTCTCGCCATCCCGATGTTCATCGTGATGGGCGCGGCTATCGCCGCCTCGCAAGCTGGCGCCGACTTATACGACGCGCTCGATCGCTGGCTCTACAAGATTCCAGGCGGGCTCGTCATCTCGAACCTCGCAGGCTGTGCTCTCTTCTCCGCGCTTTCCGGCTCCTCGCCCGCGACCTGCGCCGCTATCGGCAAGATGGGCATCCCTGCAATGCGCGAGCGCGGCTTCAGCGACAGTCTCGCCGCGGGCGCCATCGCCGCGGGCGGGACCCTCGGCATTCTCATCCCACCGAGCATCACCATGATCGTCTACGGCATTGCGACGGAGACGTCTATCGGCCGGCTATTTCTCGCCGGCGTCATCCCCGGCCTCATGCTGACGACGCTCTTCATGATGTGGGCGATCTTCGCGACCTGGCGTTTTGGAAGTGCCGCCGTCCGGGAGCGCAACGTGAGCTATTCCTGGAAAGAGAGATTCCAAGCGCTCCCTAAAGTTCTGCCTTTTCTCGCCATCATTCTCGCCGTCGTTTTCGTACTCTATGGAGGCGTCGCCACACCGTCCGAGACGGCCGGTGTCGGCGCCTTTCTCGTGATCTTGCTCGTGATGGTGATCTATCGCGTGTGGCAGCCCGCAGCACTCTGGAAAATAATGAAAGACTCGACGCGCGAATCCGTGATGATTTTGTTCATCATCGCGGCGTCCGGGCTCTTCAGCTTCATGCTCTCGAGCTTGTACGTGACCCAATCGCTCGCCGAGCTCATCGTGTCCCTGGATGCGGGCCGCTGGGTGTTGATGTTCTTCATCAACATGTTCTTGCTCGTCTCCGGCTTTTTTCTTCCCCCCGTCGCGGTCATTCTCATGGCGGCACCGATTCTGCTTCCCATCATCACCGAGGCAGGCTTCGACCCCTACTGGTTCGCGGTGGTCCTCACCGTGAACATGGAGATCGGCCTCATCACACCACCCGTAGGCTTGAACCTCTATGTGATCAACAGCATCGTGCCGGATATCGGACTGCCTCAAGTGCTGAAAGGAGCGCTCCCCTTCATGCTGTGCATGGTGCTAGGCATCATCCTGCTCTGCATCTTCCCGCAACTAGCTACTTGGCTCCCAAACGCGCTGATGGGCGTGAGCCAACCCTGAAAAGAGGCGTTGTCAGCGTACCGACCCGCTGATAGGCTTCGGGGATGGCGCAGATCAGGCGATTGTTCGGTTTCGTGGTTCTTATCGGTTCGACCTCAGTTTTCGCACAGAGCGGTTTTCAGATCGAGGAAGCAACCATCGACGACATTCACGACGCGATCCAACGAGGCGAAACGACATGTGTGCAAGTGGTGCAGGCCTATGTCGATCGCGCGAGAGCGTATAACGGAATATGCACTCAGCTCGTCACGGAAGACGGCGGGCCGATGACTCCAGGGAAGGGAACCGTTCGAGCCGGCTCCGCGCTCGTGTTCCCGTCGACCTCCGTTGCCGTGAGCGAGATTCTGCCCGATTACGACGACTATGACGGTTTGCCGATCGAGTTTGGCCGGATGGAAGCAACACTGTCGGACCCGAACGTTGAGCAGCAATACGGCATGGTGGTGGGCATGACGGAGGCGGGGCAGCTCAATGCGCTGAGCACGCTCAATCTTCGCGGCGAGCGGTCGGTGACCTGTCAGGCCGAATGCGATAGGCACCCGTCGGACGGCAGTCTTCCACAACGCTGTCCCGCCGGATGCGAAGCGTTTCGGCAACAGCCCGACGCGCTCGAAAGAGCTGCCGAGCTCGACGCCGAGTACGGCAGGAATCCCGATCTCGGCGCGATGCCGGTCTACTGCACCGTACTCTCGTTCAAAGACGTCTTCGACACCGCGGACATGCGCTCGACCGGTGGCGCCGACGCGCGTTACGCGATGGACGCAGCTCCCCAGGACGCGACGATCGTCGCCGCGTTGCGCGCCAAGGGCGCGATTATCTACGCCAAGGCCAATCTCTCCGAATACAACGCGGGTGGCGGGAACCCCGGGGGCGCCAAGGCCGGTACTAAAACGTTCGGCGCGGGCGCCCGCAGCAGCTGGGCCGGCACCTCGTGCAATGTCTATGACACGGCGCGCGAAACCGGAGGCTCGAGCTCCGGCTCCGCCGTCTCGGTCGGCGCGAATCTCGTCAGCTGTTCCATTTGCGAGGAGACCGGCGGATCGTGCCGGCAGCCGGCATGGCGCAACGGCGTCGTCGGTTTCGTGACGACGAAAGGGCTCATGCCCTATGGCGGATCGATAGGCGTGGAACCTTACCTCGATCGGGCAGGCATCAACTGCCGGACGGTCAAAGACGCGGCCATCGTTCTCGATGCGCTCAAGCACCCGGAACGTGGCTACTACGATCCGCGAGATATCTACAGCGCCCTACCGCGCGTCCTGGTCTCTCCCGAGCCTTACACGAGTTTTGTCACTGAGGATGACGAAGAAGCCGCGGAGGCCGCGGGGCGCAAACCGCTGGCGGGAATCCGCATCGGTGTCGTCCGAGAATATATGGTCAAGCACACCGATAACGATGCTGCGATGAGCGACCTCGTGAACGAGGAGATCCTTCGCGTGCTGCGCGATGAGCTCGGCGCGGAGCTCGTCGAATCTTTCGATCCGGACTACCCGGACGATCCCGCCATCCCGAACATGGTGTACAACTTTCAGCACGCGATCGCCGAGATTCTTCCGGTGCATATGCCGGAATACATTCAGGAACGAGACGAGGACGGCGAGTACAAATTCGCCGTACCCGGCTACGATGTGACGACGCGCGACTATCTCGTCAAAGCCGCCGAAGGCAAGGCAGCGCTCTCGAAAGATTTGAATCTCCGCAGCATCAACAACTCGCCGGCAACAGCGAGCTTCAGCTTCCACCTGTTGCAGTACTTGATGCGCCGCGGGGATTCCACGGTGAACAACTGGTCGACCTTGAACGCCAATTCAAAGTACTACTCGGAGTCTCGCACCGTCGCGATGCGCAATTGGGAATACAAACAAAACATCGTCTCGGAGGGCATCACGCGGCGGGTCAAGATGCGTGACGTCATGCGGCTCGTCGTGCTCAACGTCATGCACCGGAACGACATCGACCTGTTCGTCAATCCGTCGATAACGATCCCCCCGACGCGCATCGGATATGCGGGCGAGCCTTCGGTCAAAGACCGCCCGCGTGGTCGGTTCCCCACCAGCGCGAACCTGGGCGTTCCCGAGCTCACGGTGCCGGCCGGCTTCAATCGAGTGGTCTACGAGCCTAAATACGTTCTGAACGACGACAAAGACGACTATGACCGTGTCACGAACACCGAGGAGACCGAGCTCGAATCTCCGCTACCTGTAGGCATTTCGTTCTGGGCCGGACCCGGCGACGAGCCGATACTCCTGCGGGTAGCGTCGGCCTATGAAATCGCCACGAAGCATCGCAAGGCACCGCCCGATTTCGGGCCCGTCGCCGCCGACAACCGAGGATCCCGATTCTGACGCGTTGCGGAACGAGATGTTGTAGAAGAGGACTGAACGGTACGCGAATCTCCGGACGGTCCTACGTCATGGCACCGAAGAACTCCATGTGGCCGTCCATCAAACGCCGCATCGCGGGGTCGCTCGGTTCGAGCGACCACTCGTCCTCCTCGTGGGTGCCGCCGAGCACGATCCCGTCGCGACGCGGCATCATGTACAGCTCGCCGCTGACCATCAGGTAATTAATGTCGGGTTGAGGGAGGAGCACGGTGAGCTGGCCTTTGATCGGATGGAGCTCTTCGTCATCAAACAGGAGCTTGGCCCCCAAGCCGGTGCAGTTCACCAGCACAGGCTCAGACAGGCCGAGGAGCTGATCCAAGCTCTCAAACTCCCGGACGACGACGCGCCCCCCGGCCAGCCGATAGTCGCGCATGAGGGCGCCCAGGTACACCGCGGGCTCAAATCTCATCGTCCAGCGCCGGCGGACGTACGGTGATGGGAAGGGATGCTGACCAGGCTCCAGCTGCCTGCTCTCGGGAAACAAGTCGAGGATCAGTCCCTCCAGCCCGCGCGGAGCCTCGGGGTCTGGCGGATTCTCGGAAAACGCGTAGTGCGGCAACCAGTGCACGCCGTACTCGTCTCCAAGATGATCCTGAAAGTACCGATGTGAGAGTCGCGTCGCTTTGAGCCAGGTCTCGGTGTATTCCGGCGTAATGTGGCCGGGCTCCGAGGCGCTCGTCGGTCCGAACCACGCCCCCGACATGTTCGATGTCGTACGCGGCGGCAGGTCCTTCGCGTACATCGTCACCTCGAAGCCTCGTCGCTGAAGGAGCCGGGCGGTCGAAAGCCCTACGACGCCGGCGCCGATCACCGCGTAGCGCGTTTCGCCGGTCTTCAACGCTTCGTCTACCGCCAGGTGGGCCGTGCCCCAGGAAAGCGACATGCCGCTCCCGCCGTGGCCGTAGTTGTGGATGACCGTCTTGTCGCCTAGCCGCTCCGACTTGAGCACGAAGCCCGAAGGGCGAGAGGGACGCAAGCCGACCGTCGTTCGGATGACCCGATCCGGCGAGACGCGCACTCTGGACAGCTTGGGCGTCTCGGTCACCGGTGCAGCGCACCGGGAGCCGAGGCCCGCCCCGAGCACGGCCGCGCCGGCCGTCTTTAGCCACGCCCGGCGATCGATCGTTGGGCTCATAGTTGTCTCCCTCTCGGAGGTCAAGCGACAGCCGCTGGGTCGGCCGGAACCTGATCGGCCCTCCTGCATGCACCTGCGAGTGTACTAGATCTCGCCGAGCTCCGAACTCGAACCGGCGCTCGATCCGCAGAAAAAGCAAATCCACCTCACGGCAGCACCGCCGTATCGCGCGGCTCAGGTAGTGTGAGCTCGAGCAGCGTCGGGTCGAGCGTTAGCTTCCTTGCGGTCGGCGGCGTCGAGGGCTCACTGAGCGCTAGACGCAAGCGCTCGCGCATCACGCTTTCGAAACGGACTGCGTCTTCCGAAGGCAGCTTTCGCACCGCGTCCGCCCACGACGCGTCGGGAAAGTCGTGCCAGAACCAACCGGGCTCTTCGAGCGCCGCGACCTCGCCTCGCTCATGGGCGTCTTTCACCAGAGTCTCCAATCGGTCGAGTTGGTCGAGATAGACGAGCTCCACGGCCTCGGGGCTCATCACGAGAGGATAGCCGCGATAGAAGTCGCAGCCGAGCGTCCAGAACGCATCTTCTACGGCGGGCACCCCGTCGGCTAGAATGCCTTCCCGCGCGACGGAGCGTGCGGCCTCGACGATCCCGAGCTCGGGTACTTGCTCGAGCACGGCATGAAGCGCGCTCCAGGTCGCGCGTGCCGCTTCGAACGTGACGGACTCGCCTTCGACGTGACTCAGATAGGCATCTGCTTCGAACGTCTGTGCCTGCCGGAGCGCGAGCCACGTGTAGAGATCTACGAAGTCCCTCACGAAACGAGGTGAGCTCGCGTCGAGATGCTCCATCATCGTGAGCGCCCCCGCCCGCACTTCTCGTAGAACGTCCAAGCTTGCCGCCGCTAGAAAGAAAGGCACGAGCAGCCGCTTTCGTGGCGGGTTCATGAAGCGCGCGTTCCCTGCGCGGAGGAGCGGCCTGAAGCCGGCGAGAAAAGGCTCCGCGAGCGCTCCGTGCCGCTCGCGCGCATAGGCATCGAGGCTCGGCTCTCGCGTCGGCGACCACGCTAGCTTCGCGATGACGTCCGAGAGCCACACCGACGTGTTGCTCCACTCCGGCCATTGAAAGTAGCCTTCGCAGCTCGGGTCCGCCGCCGAAGCGACCGCGTCTTTCGCGAGCGTGGCCGCATCACACCATCCGGTTTGCAAGAGTGTTTCGTTGCCGCCAAACACCGTGAACTGACCCGACAACCACTTTCTCTCGGGAGGAAGATCCGCCGGTCCATCGCTTTGCTCTCTCCCCTCCCCGCGATCGCCGAACACGTTCGCCATGCCGTGTCGGATGTGAACGGCGCGCACGTTCGCCGGGAACTCTTCGAAGAGGTCGGGGATCCTCTCGCCCCACGTCCAAACCGTAATGCGCGCCTCCGGGTCGACCTCTTCCATGGCGGCAAAGGCCTGCAGGAAACCCTGAGCCTTC
This sequence comes from Acidobacteriota bacterium, assembly GCA_004356105.1. Lineage (GTDB taxonomy): Bacteria > Acidobacteriota > Vicinamibacteria > Marinacidobacterales > SMYC01 > SMYC01. The sequence goes on from SMYC01000287.1 coordinate 16,822, forward strand.
GTGACGGATCGGCAGGGGTCGGAGTAAACCTGCTCTTCCTCGCCGCGATGCCGGATCGCGTACCAATGATCGGTGCCGAGCTCCTCGACGAGCACTTGCCACGTCTTCTTTGTAAGCTCCATGAGCTCGGGCTGATGGGCGCACAGAAAACCGTTGCGCCATTCGAGATCGGGGTAAAGAGCACGCACGGGCTCGGGAAACGCACCGTAGCTCAAGACGTACATGCACTCGATGCCGAGTGCTCGAGCGCGCGCAAGCACTTTCTTGGCGAGCGCGTGCTTCGCCTCCGATTTGAGCACACTACCGTTATCGAGACCTTTGGCCTCTGGAAACACGGTGTGGAGCACGTGCTCGAGCGGCGGGTAGAACTCTAGAAAGTTGAGGCGGTTTCTCGCCATGTACAAAAGCGCGCGATCCCAGTCCCCTTCGTTCCAGACCGAGGCGCAGTAGCGGCGCGGCCCGAGATAGTTGTCCCAGATCATGTCCCCTCGAAAGCGGAAGGCCGGCGACGCTTCGAGCTCGAGCTCGAGCTCGAGCGCGGCCGAGCCACGAAGCTCAGGGACCACGTCACCGTCGCGGAAAAAGCGAAAGCCGAGCTCCTCCATAAACGCATAGAGCCCGTTGCGCGCGCCTTCAGCGTCGGCTCCGGAGATCGTGACGAGCGGCGGCGACCCCGAAACGTGATAGGCACCCGAGGCCACGCTCGCGATGGGCCGGACCCGCGATGAGCTTTCGGGCGTGCCCACGAGCACGTCGAACGCTCCTGGCTCCGCGGTCTCGTCCACGAGTGCTACGGGAGAACCCGTCGCGGCCTCGAAGAGAGCGCGCGCGTCAACAAGGACGGTCCGCTCGAGCTCGCTCGCGTTCGCGCCGGCCACGAGACGGAGTCGTTTCCAATCGACGACATGGCGGCAAGACGCAAGCGCCGCCACCGCCATCGCAGCGCTGCCCTTGTGAAGGAACTCTCGCCGCTTCATCTTCCCTTCATCTCCCGATCGAGATGGTGATAGTCGTAAAAGCTCCGCACGAGATTCCCGGAATGCGCGTTCGGCCCCGACATCGTCCACGGCCAGAACGAGGGCCCCTCCGCACCAGCCTCGATGATCCCATCAGCGTGGCGCGCCAAGAGCCGCTCTCGGCGTTCGCGGTACTCGCTCGTCGGAAGCGTCTGCAGGACGGTGAGAAGCATCAGCGCTAGGGTGTCAAGGTTCATCTTGAAACTCCTTCGAGGCTCGTACGATAAACTATCTACGATATGAGCAGACAACAAAGAGAGGTCGTCTTCACCGGTGCTGGCGTCTGCTGCCACTTTGGCGATGATCTCGAGCGTATTACGGCGGATCTTCGCTCCGGCAAGAACACTCCGTTTCCGGTCTACGAGCCTGCCGTGCGATATGGCGGCCGGTGCCAAATCATCGGCCTTTATCCTGGCGAGCTCGACTCGGCGTCTCTCGGGCTCAGCAAGCAGCAGGGGCGCTTCATGGGCCGCACGGCGCGCCTGGCTCTCAAAGCTGCGCGCGCCGCCCTCGCGGAGTCGGGCGTCGACACCGAAAGGCTCGCGGTCGTCGCCGGAAGCGGCGCAGGGGATGTCGCAACCCACCGCGAGATTGCGGAAAAGCTCGAGAAGTCGGGGATGCGGCGGGTATCCGCTACCGTCATCCCGAAGCTTATGGCCTCGACCGTATCGGCGAACCTCGCGAGCACACTTCGCAGCAAGGGTCCGTCGTTTTCTGCGAGCGCGGCCTGCTCCGGAGGTGCTTACAACATCCTTCTCGCGGCCGGCTTCGTCGAGACCGGCGTCGTAGACGCGGCGCTCGCGGGCGGTGTCGAGGTCGCGGACCCGCATTTCTATGCCGGGTTCGATTCGATGCGAGCCTATAACGGGCAAAACAACGACGAGCCCGAGCGGGCCTCGCGTCCCTACGCGAAGGATCGCGCCGGGTTCATCTTCTCGGAAGGCGCGGGCATGGTCGTGCTCGAGGCGCGGGACGTTGCGGAAAAACGAGGCGCGCCGATCCTCGGCGTGCTGAAAGGCTACGGGATGAGCTCCGATGGTACGGGCGAGATGGTGGCGCCATCTCCGGAAGGCGCCGAGGCCGCCATGACGCACGCGCTCAACCATGCAGGGGTCGAAGCCACGGAGATCGACTATGTCAACACGCACGGTACATCCACGCCTCTCGGAGATATATGCGAAATACGCGCCATGCGCCGGGTGTTCGCGGAGCGGAAACCTTACTACTCGTCCACCAAAGGCTATACGGGGCACCCGGTAAGCGCCGCGGGCGCCATCGAGGCCATTTTCACCATGGCGATGATCCGCGGTGGGTGGATCGCGCCATCGGTGAACGCAACACCTCTCGACCCCGAGCTCGAAGACTATCAGCCCGTTCTCGAGCCCATGGAAGCCAACATCCGCCTTGCTCTCTCGAACTCTTTTGGATTCGGCGGCACGAACGCATGCCTCGTGCTGGGAGCACCATGACGAAAAGCGACCGACGCATCGAGCTCGAATGGATCTCGGGTCAGCGGTTCAAAGCCAAGAGCGACAACGGCCTCGAAACGACGCTCGACGGTAACAGGAAAGACGGGTTCTCCCCCATGGACAGCCTTTTATCATCGCTCTGTGCTTGCATGGGGATCGACGTCGTCATGATCCTCGAAAAAATGCGCACCGGGTTCACCGGATTGCGCATCTCCATCGAAGGTGAACGCGCGGAAGAGCCGCCACGCTACTTCCAGCGGGTGCGGATGCACTTCGAGATCCAGGGCGATGTGCCGCGGGACAAGGCGCAACGGGCCGTTGACTTGTCGCTCGAAAAATATTGCAGCGTGTTTCACAGCTTGAGAAAAGACCTCGACGTCCAAACGACGATCGATATCCTGGAGGCCACATGAAGCGTGTCTTCTTCGTTTTGTTGCTCGCGCTCGTCGCCTGCACGACCGACAACGATCGGATCGGGCAAATCGAATCTGCCATTCTCCCGCGATTCGCCATCGAAGGGGAGGCTCTGGAAACGAGCTCGCTCGCCGAACGGATGAAGGCGGAAAATGTCCCCGGCATCACCATCGCCGTGGCGATCGACGGCAAGCTTGCTTGGGCACGGGCTTACGGCCTCGCTGACAAGGACAAGAACAGCCCCGCGACGCCGGAAACGCTGTTCCAAGCCGCTTCGCTCAGCAAACCCGTGGCAGCGATGGCAGCGTTGAAGCTCGTCGAGGACGGTGTGCTCGACCTCGACACTAACGTGAACAAGGACTTGAAAGGTTGGAAGCTCCCCGAAAACGCGTTCACCGCTGAGCGCAAAGTGACGCTCCGCAGCTTGCTCACCCATACCGCGGGAACCAACGTTTCGGGTTTTCCGGGCTATGCGCAGAGCGAGACCGTACCAACAACTCTCGAAGTTCTCAAAGGTGAAGGCAACACGGACGCCATTCGAGTCATGGAAAACCCCGGCGAAGGCTGGCGCTATTCGGGCGGCGGTTACACCATCCTGCAAAAAGTCATGACGGACGTCACCGACAAGTCTTTTCCCGTGCTGATGAAAGAAACGGTGCTCGCGCCTCTCGGCATGTCAGACAGCACGTTCGAACAGCCACTACCCGAGCGCTTCCACGCTCAGGCAGCGGCGGGTCATCGTGCCCGTGGGATGCGCGTCGAGGGCGATTGGCACGTCTACCCGGAAATGGCGGCAGCCGGCCTTTGGACGACGCCCACAGACCTCGTGAAATTCTTTCTCGAGATACAAGAAAGCTCTCGCGGCGAAGGCAAGATCCTGTCTCAGTCGATGGCCCGCGAAATGCTCGAGCCCGGCATGAACAACTGGGGCCTCGGCCCTGTGATCCAAGGCGATGGAAAACGCTTCGGCCACGGGGGCTCGAACGCAGGCTTCCGCTCGCAGTTCACTGCCTTCATCGACGGCGGCTCCGGCGCGGTGGTCATGACGAACTCTGATAGCGGCGGAAGGCTTGCTTTCGATACCCTGCTCACAATCGCGAACGCCTATGGATGGGCGGAGATGGAGCTCGAGACCAAACGCACCAAAGCGCTCGAGCCAGCACAATACGAGGCCTTGGCCGGAATCTACGAGCTCGAAGATCTCGACGGCGCCATCATCATCAGCTATGTCGACGGCAAGCTGCGCGCTGCCCGAGGCGGCTTGTCGAGCGTGCCTCGCGAGATCTTGGCAGAATCAGAAACGAAGTTCTTCTATCGCGATGATGGCACCCCGGTAGAATTCGTGCTCGAGAACGGCGAAGCCACCAGTATCCTCATCCGCGGAACCATCCGCGGCCACAGAGCAGAATAGAGGAAATGCTCTTGTCGCTAGTTTTTTGGGCCCAACCTATCAGAACATCAAGGCCGAAAGGTCGCGATTCCGACGGAACGGGTACCGTCGGAAGTCACTGAGTGGGAGAAGAGCGGTTCCTTTCATGTTCTTTGTTTTTCCTTTGCGTCTTTGCGCCTTTGCGCCTTTGCGTTACGCTTTTCTTAATGTTGATCGCTTTTACTTAATGTTGTCCTAGCTGCCGTTCTGCGGAGTTGGCGCCGCTTTGGTCTCGGACGTTCCAGGCTTGCCTGGGACCTTTGGATCTTTTTGCTGGATGTTCTTGTAGATTCGGGCGGCTAGCGCGCGTTCTTCGCGAAGCTCACGGGTCGCGGCCTCCGCGCGTTGTAGGGCAAAGTCGAGCCGGGCGAGCTTCTCGGCGACGTGCTCGATGACCGTCCGCTGCTCTTTGAGATTCTCCAGGTTCGCCTCGATGTCCACAATGACGGTGGTGAGATGGTCCATCTTTGCTTCGGCCTGATCGATGGCTCCGCGGCGCTCTTCGAGGTGGTTATATTTGGACCCAAGCACAGAAGCCTCGCGCAGTAACAGCTCGAGGGTTTTCTTCGTCTCGAGGATGTCCTGACGCGCTTCGAGAACCTCCATCGCGTCGTTTCGAGTCTTCTCCGTCGCCTCAAAGAGGCTATCGACTTGCTGGCGCACCTGGTCGACCGATTCCTGCCGCTGCTCGATTTCATCGATCTTGCCATTGACGTTGCCGAGCAGTCCCTCGAGCGTATCGAGCCGATCTTCGTAATGTTCGATACGCCGCTCCGATTCCGACAATTGGCGCTGCTTGTCGTCGAGAGCGTCGGTTAGAACGCGGATCTTGTCGAGTTGCTCGATGGTTGCGTTCGACTGCGTCGAGAGAGATTTCTGCTCCTCGCCGATGCGATGGACCTCGTGGAGCCATTCGCGACGGCCCTCGTTCAGGTTCTCGAGCTCCTGAGTCACTACGCTGACGCGCTCGCTGTTTTGCTCGAGCGTGTCCGTCATGCCGTCGAGCCGATATCCAAGCTCCTGCGCGCGCCTCGCGCGCTCCTGCATGGCTTTCTCCGTGAGCTCGAACGCCTGCAGCTTCTCATGAGACGTTTCGATACGGCTCTCGAGCTCGATCGTGCGCTGCTCCATTCTGGGCAAGCTCTCGTCTTCTCTCAACGAGCTCACGAGCTTCTTGAGATCTTCGACCTCCGACGAAAGTCCGTCCTGAGAGTTTCTCATAGCTTCGAGCTCGGACTGGCGCGCGAGTTGGCCTTCGAGACGTTCATCGACCGCTCGGCTGAGCTCGCCCAAGCGGTTCAGCCTCGACTCCACACTCGATACGAACTCCGCTCGGGGCTCGAGCTCCGCCATGCGGACATCTAGCTTCTCCGATAGCTGATCGAGATTGGCGAGTCTCGCTTGAAGCACGTCCACCGCCTGGAGGCGCGGCGCCATTTCGCGAATAGCGGCTTCCGCCGATAAGCTCGCCTGGCGGAAATCGTTCAAGAGTCGTCCCGCATGCTTCACTTCTTGGCAACTTTGATTGAGCGACTCGAGATCGCGTTGAATGGCGACGCGGGCTTCGCCGAATTCCTGGATCTGCTGCCGCGTCTCGGCCACCATCGGTTCGCTCGCGGCAATGGCGTCGGCTTGGCTCGAGACTTTGTCCGCGAGCACCTTCATCCCTTCGAGACGTTCCTCGAAGCTCCGCAAGAGTTGGAGCTTGTTCTCGATGTTGTCGACGTCGCGCTTTTGCGCTTCGAGTCGAGCGGTCAGCTCATCGGCGCGCCCAATCGTCTCTTTGATCTGGTCGTCTTTCGAAGCGAGAGCTCCGAGGTGGTCCTCGAGCTTGGCAATGCTCTCATAGACTTCCATCGCCCGTTTGTTGGCAACCTCGACCTCCTCCTTGAGGAGGGCTGCGCTTTCGAGACGCTGCTGGATTTGCGAAAGCGCATGGGTAATCTCCGTCCGCACCCTCTCGCCGTCCGCGGCGAACTTTTCCGTCTGCTGCTCCGCACCTTCGACATCTTGCGCGAATTGCTGTCGAAGATCCTGAAAACGCTCTACGCTGCCTTCGATCTCCTTGAGCCACTGACTCTGGTCGTTGAGCTTCTTGACCTTTCGGTCGACGTCCCAAACCACCTCGTTCACTTCGTTCATTTGCGCATTGGCGCGGTCAACGAGCTCCTTGGTGGCGCCCAAAGAGCGCAGTTTCTGATTGACGTGTTGCGCCAAGGCATTGAGCTGGCGCAGTTGCTCGTGGGTTTGCTTCGAGAGCGAGTGAGAGTTCGTGAGGCTCTTGACGACTTCTTCGACCTGACGGGTAGCGGCTTCGGCGCGCTCGAGTTGGGCAGTGACGAAACGCGCCTTGTCGTCGATATTGGTGGACTCTTGGCGAACGGACGAGACAACATCCTTGAGGCGATCGTAGTCGTCTCGGATCAGACCGAACTGCCCGTCGAGCTCGTCGAGACCACCTTTTATCCTCTGGATGTCTCCTTGAATGCCAGCGGTCTCTTGAGCGTGATTCTTGAAGCTCGCGAGCTTCGCCTCGGCTTCAATGCCAGACGAGATGAGCTTCTCGATATTCGCCCGCGCTTCGTTCAACTTTCCGTTCCGCGCCTCCACCTGTCGGATGCGGGCATCCGCCGTCGTCACGATCTGGTCGAGCGTTCGGATCCGTCCTTCGAGCTCCCCGGTGGCTTCCGAGAGCTCCTGACTCGCGGAAACGCGCTGCTCGAAGGCTCTCAAACTACCATCGGCGGTCGTGACCCGCGCTTCGACTTCGACAAGGGAGGCCTGGATTCCGGCCTCTTGCTCGAGCTCGCTCCGAGCCTGGTTGACAAGAGCTGCGAGACGCTCGCTTTCGGCGTGGGCGAGGGTGGCAATTTGACGGAGCTCTTGGGCGGAGGGCTTCGCTTCGGTGTCTCGATTGAGAAGTTTGTCGATAATCGTGGACATTGACGGGTCTCCTGGTTGTTTAACCGGACGTAATCTCCCACTAGATCGCAACAGGCGTGCCAACTTCGGGAAGTGGTCCCACATTTGTAAGTGATTGTGCACTCGACGTTTGCAAAAACCTATGCGCCGCATACGAACGCGGAGTGCGGGGAAAATCCCACGCCCACCGGGAGAAGAACCCCTCCCCACGAATACGTGGTGGATTGGCGGTCGCGATTTTGTGGTACAAGACGGCCGTCACGTGATCGCAACCGCAGACCATCTCATCGTCTTCGCGTTCGCCGTGCTGCTCCCTGCTTATGCTCGGTACAACTATCCGAGGTTCAAGCGCGCGCTCGAGACGGGAGAGCCCGGCATCCGAAGCCGCCAATATCGACGCACCATCCTTCGGCAATGGAGCCTGACGATTCTGGCGATGACGATATGGTTTCGCTCTGGCCGGAGCCTCGACCAGCTAGGCCTCGGTGTGCCCGCGGGTGCGGCGTTCTTCATCGCACTGGTTCTCGCAGCCGGGCTCGCTCAGTTCTGGCGCACACAGATCCGGGCAGCTCTCGAGCACGACAAGGCACGTGCGCGGCTCATCGAGCAGCTTCGCGCCGTCGCACCAATTCTACCCACGAGCCCGACCGAGCTTCGATTCTTCACGGCGCTTTCGCTCACCGCGGGCACCTGTGAGGAAATTCTCTTCCGGGGCTATTTGATCTGGTATCTCGAGATCCATGTCGGGATCGCAGCGGCCGTTACGCTCTCGAGCATCATGTTCGGCATGGGCCACATTTATCAAGGGCAAAAACAAGCGTTCAAGATTGTTTTCTTGGGCCTGTTGCTAGCCTTGTTCTACGTCGGAAGCGGATCCTTATGGATCCCGATAGCGCTTCACGCGGCGCTCGATGCCGCACAAGGTCGGCTCGCGCATCGGCTCAGGGACGAATATCTTTGAGTGGCGATTCTAGGACATGACAGTATTTGTAGATCTGCATGTCGTCGCACGGGCAGAGCCATGTCCGATGCTTGATCTCTTCTTGCTTGTCGGGGTAGAAACGGCACGGGCATAGCGGCCTTCCCAACTCGTCGACATGCCGGGCGAGACCGAGCACGACCGCCTCGGTAATCGTCTTGTCGGGATGCGTGGCGGTGCCCGATTTCTTCGTGTAGTTGTCGACGAGCTTTTCCATGCGCGCCAGGCTCTGCTCACTTGGACTTTTCGCCATCTCCTCTCCTTTCGAAAAAGCTTCCGAGCATGCTACCGACGCCGCTAGAATAGCCACATTGGAGGGCGAATGGAATCGTCGCGCATAGATCGAAACGGCAAGAGGTGGAACCGCCGCGAGTTCCTACAGCACGCGTCGAGCGCCGCTGTGCTCGCGCTCCGTCCATCCCGGAGCGTCGCGGCGCGGCTCGAGCCGATGACTTTCGGGCTCTGCGCCGACGTGCACCAAGACGTCATGCACGACGCCCCCGAAAGGCTCCAGACCTTCGTTCGTGCGATGGAGGATCGCGGCGCGCGCTTCATCGCGCAGCTCGGAGATTTCTGCATACCCAGTCCGGCGAACCAGAGCTTCCTCGACGTGTTCCACTCGTTCCGTGGCAAGCACCACCACGTGCTCGGCAACCACGACACGGACTCGGAGAACTTGACTAAAAACGGCTATTCGCAAAACGAGACGAAAGCGTTCTGGGGGATCGAGAGCAACTACTACGCCTTCGTCGAAGGCGGCATCCGCTTCCTCGTGCTCGACGGCAACGACCGGCCGGCCGATTGGGGAACGGACTACCCGCTCCATATCGGCGAAGCGCAACTCGCTTGGCTCGAGAACGAGCTCATCGGCTCCGACGAACCGGTCATCGTGCTGTCGCACCAAAGCGCCGAGAACGCGGAAGGTCTCGACAACGGAGACCGCGTGCGCGCGCTTCTCGAAGCGGCCAACCGGAGAGCAGGTTGGCAGCGCGTTCTAGCCTGCTTCAGCGGGCACCATCACTTGAACTACGCCGTCGAGATCAATGCCATCCCTTACGTGCAAGTGAACTCGATGTCTTATTTTTGGGTCGGCGAGGCGTGTCAGAACTTTGCCTATCCGAAACGGATCCACGCACGAAGACCCATGCTCGAGTTCACCGCGCCCTACAAAGATCCCGTCTGGTCGACGGTGACCGTCGATCCTGGCGCCGGGGAAATCCGGATCGAAGGCCGACAAAGCGATTGGGCCGGAAAGTCCCCCGAAGAGCTCGGCTATACGAGCCCCGAGCCACGCCGAAGAGGCATGTCTCCGAAAAGCGACGACCGCACGATTGCCATCCGATCCTAAACTCGCCACGCAAACCTAATCTTTGCGCCTTGCGTCACGTTTTTCTTGATGTCGATCGAGTTTCGAAACGCAAGCGGACTAGTGCTCGGGCCGGTGGAGGCTTAGATCTTTTCCAGCTCGCTGCGGCGGATCCAGCCGGCTAGGCCGTTTGCAAGGGTGACTTGGAACCAATCTTCACGCTCCCCTATTACGCGAACCTTGAGGCCTTCGTGAACTTCCGCGAGGCGCGGACTGCCTTCACCCGGACCACTGCGCACATAGGCGTTCTCCGTAAGCACGATGGCCTCGACGCGATTCGCTGCCTGGTTCAGCTTTGTCGCGAGGGTCACTCCCGATAAGAGCGCCGTCAGTCCACCGAGGACGAGTACGGAGGTGGCCGCGCTGCGCCAGCTCGGCCACGCATCGTAGAGCACGATCGTCAACAGCGCACCGGCCAGCATGAAAGAAAAACTCAAGACCCGCGCGAGGGTGTCCGGACGCACGCGCTGGTAGAGCTGGACGAGCCAGCGGATCACGAGCGGTAGAGGCGCGGACGCGACGTCGTCCGCGATGAGCTCGTTGGCAAAGGTCAAGTTGGTTCTCGTTTCTTCGTCGCTAGGCATGAGCGCGAGGGCACGCTCGTAATTCAGAACTGCAAGGCCAATTTTCCCTGCCTTGAAATAGGCATTGCCGAGGTTGTAGTAGAGAACGCCGTCTTCTAGCGACTGTGCACGCATCGCTTCGTAGGCCGCGATGGCGTCGTC
>SMYC01000288.1 GCA_004356105.1 Acidobacteriota bacterium
ACCACATTGAATATGCCGTCCGGTACACCTGCCTCCATCGCCAGTTGTGCCAGCTTCAACAAACTCAGCGAAGCGGACTCGGAGGGTTTCAATACGACCGCATTGCCAGCGGCGAGCGCCGGGGCGATCTTCCAGGCGCCAATCATCATTGGAAAGTTCCAGGGCACGATCACACCGATGACCCCGACAGGCTCTCGAGATATCAGCCCCATGGCTTTTGTCGAGGTGGGGGCTATCTGGCCGTAAACCTTGTCGACGGCCTCCCCGTAGTAGCGGAAAGTTCCAGCAGCACTGCCCGGCTCTGCCTTGAGTGCCATCTTGAGCTCGGTTCCGTTGTCGCGCACGCCGAGAACAGCGAGCTCCTCCTTGTGCGCATCGATGAGGTCGGCGAGCCGCGTCAGTACTGCCTTGCGGCCAGCGGGTGCCATATCCGACCAGCTACCCGATTCGAATGCGCGGCGGGCCGCCTTGACGGCTAGATCGACATCGGGCGCGTCAGCGTTGGCGATCCGCGTCAGCACCTGTCCATCGATGGGGCTTACAACCTCCCGGGTCGCGCCGTTCAAACTATCCTGCCATTTACCATCGATCAAAAGCTGGCCAGGGGCTACCGGGCGTTCCTTCAATTCCTTGATTGTTGCTGTATCAAACATCACTACACTCCAGTTGACAAAACTCTATCGGTTCACTATTGTCACCTATGGTTCATTCTAGTGCAACCAGAATATCGTGCAGACTGTCGACAAGGCCGTAGAGCTTCTGGGCTATTTCTCCCAGCGCCAGCCGGAGTGGGGGTTGAGTGACCTCGCGAGGGCTACTGGGTTCGATAAAGCCAGCACGCGACGCCTGTTGTTGGCACTCATCAAACACGCGTACATAGAGCAAAATTCGACATCCAAGGCCTATCGACTGGGCCCCGGCGTCATTCGACTGGCAAGAATACGAGAGTCCAGCACGCCGCTCGACGCCATCATCCAGCCCCTACTCGAGAGCTTGGTGGAAGAAACCGGAGAGACGGCCCACTTTGCCCTGTTATCCGGCAATACCATGTCCACCGTGGGGATAGCGGACAGCCCGAAATCCAACCGCATCAACTTTGTTCTTGGTGAAGAAGCGCCGCTGCACGTAACAGCCTCGGGCATCGTCACCCTCGCTTTTGCCGGGGAGGAAGTGGCGGAACCGTTCATCAACGCCGGACTGGATCGCTTCACAAAGTATACAGTGACGAACGCGAAGCGATTGCGCGCATTACTTTCCTCGGTTCGGAAGCTCGGTTATTTCATCAATAAGGAAATGTACGAAGAAGGCGTCTGCAGCGTCGCTGCTCCGGTTTTCGCGAGCGGCGCACCTGCCATTGGCGCGATCGCCGTGGCCGCCCCCACCAGCAGATTCGACAAGAGAAGACAGCAGGCCATCCGCACTGCAACGGTGAAAGCAGCGGACAGGGCCTCTGTCGGTCTCGGTGCTGACGGGGAGAAAACCCATTGATCGCTGACAAGGCACTGGTTCTGGATTTTGGCGGTGTTGTCACCCGAACGCTCTTCGAGACGCACGCGCTGACCGAGCGGGCACTGGGCTTGGCCCCAGGCACGCTGAGCTGGCGGGGACCCTTCGAACTGGAGTCGGATCCGCTATGGTGCGCGATGCAGAACGACGAAATTCCAGAGCGCGAGTACTGGGCGACCCGCACGCGGGAAGTCAGTGCGCTCTGCGGTGAGAACTGGACCTCCATGTCAGATTTCGTAAAGGCTGCGCGCGGCAGAGACCCGGCCGAGGTCATTCGCCCGGAAGCCCTCAAGGCCATAAACATAGCGAGGAAAAAAGCGTGCAAGCTTGCCATCTTGTCCAATGAACTGGACTTGTTCTACGGCGCTGACTTCCGCGAGAAACTACCCTTCATGGAATGGTTCGACGTCATCATTGACGCGACCTATACCGAGATTCTAAAACCCGACCCCCGCGCTTATCAGGCATGTATAGACGCGTTGGACATCGATGCTGCGCGCTGTGTATTCGTCGACGACCAATATCGCAACATCGTGGGCGCCCTGAACGCGGGCATGCAGGCCGTCCACTTTGACGTGCAACAACCCCAAAAGAGCTACCAGCAGGCACTAAACCTGCTCTCCATGGAATAGGAGTTCATCCCGTGCAAACAGAACTGCAAAAACTTTGGCAACCCATGACGCACCCCGGCACGGTGCAGGCTGACCCCCCCAAGGCGATCAAGGCGGCCGAGGGTGTCTTCATCACGGACACCAACGACCATACCGTGCTCGATGCGGTGGGTGGGCTGTGGAACGTCAACCTGGGCTATTCCTGTCAGCCCATCAAAGACGCCATCATCCAGCAGCTACAGGATATGCCCTATTACTCTTCGTTTCGCGGCGTAACCACAGACACGACCCTGGAACTCTCGCGCGTTCTCACCGACTGGTTTGGCGAAGAAAAAATGGCCCGGGCGTTTTTTACTTCAGGCGGCTCGGATTCCGTAGAGACAGCCCTGCGCTTGGCCAGGCAATACCACAAGGTCCGCGGCGACAAGGATCGCTACAAGTTCATAAGCCTGAAAAAGGGCTACCACGGCACCCACTTTGGCGGTGCTTCCGTCAATGGCAATGGGAAATTCCGGCGCAACTACGAGCCCTATTTGCCGGGGTGTTTTCATATTAGCTGCCCGTGGACCTACCGCAACCCATTCGATGAAGACGACCCTGCTCGCCTGGCGCAACTTTGCGCGCAGCAACTGGAAGACGAGATCGTTTCCGAAAGCGCGGATACCATCGCCGCCTTCATCATGGAGCCCGTACTGGGCGCTGGCGGTGTTATCGTGCCCCATAGCAGCTTCATGCCGATGGTTCGGGATATTTGTGATCGTCATGGAATACTACTGATCGCGGACGAGGTGATTACGGCTTTCGGGCGTACTGGAGCATGGACGGGATCGAGACTGTGGGATGTGCGCCCGGACATGATGTGCACCGCCAAGGCGATTACCAACGGTTATTTCCCATTCGGAGCTACGATGATTGGTGAAGGGCTCGTCGATGCGTTCGAATCCAACAAAGACGGCGCTGGCGAAATCAACCACGGCTATACGTATTCGGGTCACCCTGTAGGGGCAGCGGCGGCGCTCGCCACGCTTACGCAACTGAAGACGACCGATGTCGCGAACAATGCCGGTGCACGCGGCAAAGAGTTGGGCGAAGGACTGGCCCGACTGAAAGAAAAACATCGCTGGATTGGGGATGCCAGGGGCATTGGACTGATGCATGCCTTGGAGCTGGTTAGCGACCTCGACACCAAAAAGGCGTTGGACAAAAAGTCCATGGCCGTCGTCGGGGAAGCGATCTACGAAAACGGCGTGATGGTGCGCATTTCCGGCAACAACGTTATTCTGTCTCCCGCGCTGATCCTCACCGACGAGCACGTCCAGCGCATCGTCGATGCCATTGACGCTGGACTTGATGCGCTGACCCAACAGGCTTGAATGGCGTGAGCAAGAAAGTCGTCCTCGTCCTCATCATTGGCACCGCGGACACGAAAGCGGACGAGCTGATGTTCCTCAAGTCATGCGTTCAGGAAGCCGGTGCCGATGCGGCCATCATGGACATTGGGATTCTCGGCACCCCGAGCTTTACGCCCGAATACAGCAAGCATGATGTGGCCGCTGCCGCTAACACCAGCAACGAAGCCATCATCGAATTGGGTGACGAGAACCGGGCGATGACCAAGCAGGCTGAAGGTGCCGCATCGCTGACGCGCTCCCTTCAGGAATCGGGCCAGATCGACGGTGTGCTGGCCATAGGTGGCACCATGGCCACGGACCTCGCGCTGGACGTCGTGGCGGCGCTCCCTTTGGGATTTCCCAAACTCATTGCCTCGACGGTGGCCTACTCGCCGCTGCTCTCGCCCGAGCGCATCTCTGCGGATGTCATGATGATCTTGTGGTCGGGCGGACTATACGGTCTGAATCCGATCTGTCGATCGATACTTAGCCAAGCAGCCCACGCCGTCGTAGGGGCGTGCCGGTTTCGTACCGAGCCTGACGCCGGTCGGCCGATTGTGGGGATTTCATCTCTCGGCAAAACCTCTCTCAAATACATGGTAGAGCTGAAGCCCGAACTGGAGCGCCGCGGCTACGATGTCGCCGTTTTTCACACCACCGGTTTGGGCGGCCGGGCCATGGAGTCTATGTTGGCCAAGGGTGCGCTGGTCGCCGTGATGGACTTTTCCCTGGTAGAAGTCAGCAATCATCAGCTCGGGTCCGTCGTGACCGCCGGCAGCGACCGCCTGGAGCAGGCTGGCAAGCATGGGATTCCACAGATCGTCGCTCCCGGCGGCGTCACGCTGGTCGATTTTCAAAGCTGGGCCGTGCCGGAAGAACTGCAGAACAGCAGGGAAATTCACGTGCATAACCGCCTCATCTCCTCCGCTATTCTGACGACGGAAGAAAAAATAGAAGCCGCTCACACGATAGCCGACAAACTCAATCGGGCCACGGGTCCCACCGCGTTCATCATGCCCCTCGAGGGCATCGATGAGTGGGACAGAGAGGGAGGGCCGTTTCGAGACCCGGAAGGCCTCGCGGCATTTGCAACGGCCATAGAAGCATCGCTCTCATCTGAAATCGAGTATCACGCGCTCGACCATCACATCAACGACCGTGAGTTCGCCGCAAAAGCTCTGGAGATATTTGACCGGTGGTCCGCCGCTGGCCTGATTCCCGAATCGAGGACGACGTGAGTCTTTACTACCTGCAAAAGTTTCTCTATGAGCTGAATCGAGATGAATCGGTCCAGCAAGAGTGCCGGTCCGACATCGACGGGCTGATCGCTCGATTCGACCTGACCGATGAGGAAACGGCAGCATTGCGTGAAGGCGATATCGGCCTGCTCTATGTCCTTGGCGTCAACGGGCAGATACTGATGCACTTCGCGGCATTCCTAGGCATCGAATGGTTCGATTACTTGGACATGATGCGGGCGGGTATCAAAAAACACGGCCCGGTGCGGGCCGGCGTCTACGCGATGACGGGCGGTGGGGCCAGCTTTGCGAAAGAGGAGAAGCGCCAATGACAAAGCCGTGTTTGTTCTTGGCGGCGATCCTCTGCGCGTTGCCCGCCACTGGCGAGCAGAGTGAGTTCACAAATGTCATCGCCGTGATCGGTGGCACGACCATCGACCGTCGCAGCCAGGGGGCCTATCTCGACACCAACGATTCGATCGAGAATGACGGCAGCGTCATCATAGAAACATCGGCGGGCTCGAGCCCAACTCTCTACAAGCTCCGATACCAGGGCGTGCCTTTCTACTACGTGCGATTCCACGGCTATGCGACTGCCGACGATAGCCTCGACACGAACGGCCAGAACTTCGTCAGGATGTTTGCGGCCTTCCACGAGCTCGGCGTGACCCACATCATCGGTGGCGCGACGTCCGGCGGCATTCTCGAGAACCAGCAGCAGGGCGATCTCATCGTGTCCGACGACTTCCTGAACTTCAACTACGAGCGGCCTTCGAGCATTCTGGCCGCCGCCGCGATCGAAAGACCGGGTGTGTTTCCACGATACAACCCGCCGTTTTGCCCGGATATCCGAAAGATCCTTTACGCGATCGCCGCGGACATCTATCCCGGGCGCGTGAGCCCGACGGGCACTGTCGTGCAGGACGACCCGAGTCGTTTCGAAACACCGGCGGAAATCCGGATGTATCGGACGCTTGGCGGCGACCACGTGAGCCACAACGTCGTCACCGAAGCGATCTACGCACGCCAACTCGGCATGCATTTCGCGGTGTTGGACTCCGTTTCGAATCCCGCCGAGGGAGTACGAAGTTTCACGCGAGGCACCATTCGCACGACGGGAGATGCGATCGCGCGCGGGGCCATCCCCGTTGTTTTGAAGGCCGTCGTCGAGCTCAGCCGACTAAGTCCTGCCTGCGGGACGACGTGCATCGGCGAGCACTGAGTCCATCACCCACCTCCGCATACCGCAGAGGCCGTGGTCCGCGGGTGAGTTAGATCCTGTAGCCTTTCTTCAGCAGAATCGGGACCATCTTCGAGAAACCCTCGGATAGAGGGACGGCGAACTCGAAGGAATCCGCCAGGCGGTCGATGAGATTGAAGTTGAACGCGACTTGGGCGGCCTCGATGAGCGCCTCTTTCGTCACGCCCGCCTCCTTGGCTCGGCTTGCGTCTTCAGCATCGAGCACGTGAGGCTCGAGCGTCATCTTTTTCAGGAACGTGAGCGTCGCGCGCAGACGGTCGCCGATCGGTGCTGTCTGATGGTCCTCGAGGATTGAATCTACGAGCTCTTTGCCCAGAACGTGCGACGCGACCGCGCCGTGAGCGCCCGTTCAGAAAGGACATTGGTTCTGCTTCGAGACGAACGCCGCGAATAGCTCGCACTCGCCTGCGCTCCAATGCTCGCTCCCGCGAAGAACCTTGTGAGCGATGTCGGAGAACGTCTTTCCGAAGAACTCCGGCCTATAGAAAAGCATGCGGAGCACGTCGGGCGGGCTCGTACGCATCGCGAGCTTCATCCCGAAGAGCATGAGGTTGTACGGGAAGCGGTGACCCTTATCCAGGCAGCGTAGCCTCATTCGGCGTACCCCTTTTTGATGGACAGAAGCGCCCGCTCGTAGCGCCCCGACGCCGCGCCAATAGCAGCCGCGATTGTGAGCTCGAAGATCTCGTCTTCGGACTGGCCGTTTTGTTTCATCGCCTCGACTTCTCCGGGTAGCGTCTTGTACGCGTAACGCGCGACTTTCTCGACCCACTTCGCGAGCGGTCCCTCGAAGGGATTGTCGGCCTCGGGCTTTTCCGCGAGCGATTCCGCGTAGGCGCATACGCGTTGACGAAGCTCGCGCGCGGTGACTCCCGGCCCTTCGAGAAGTCGAGAACGGAGCTTTCGATAGCTTTCTGTGAATTTCATGATGTGCCTAGACTATTGGCATGGGTGCCTCTCGAGCAAGTTCTCTCTTCGCGCTCGAGCCCCACGTCCGGAGGCTCTGGCCGCAGTCCATGATCTCCTGGAGCCGCCCGCTCTCCGGCCTCTGGCCCTGTACGGCTATCTCATCGCCAAGCCTTCACCGTCACTCGCCTGAAGCCTTTGGCACCGGGACGGCCTCGACTGTCACAGGACCTCTGCTTGGCGCATCACGTGTTCGCACTTCTGACGGATCTCGGTCGCCACCTCGAACGGATCCCCTTGCACGAACTCCGACCGGAACAGCTCGACCGACAGTGCCCCGGTATACGCTTTCTCAGCCAGTTTCCGGATGATGCGGACCAACGGAGCGATGCCGTCGCCGGGTATCAGTCGTGAGTTGTTATCGATCAGCTCGCGAGGCGTGTCGAGCAGGTCCTGGAAATGCGCGTGGGCCAGCTCGCCTGGCTCGAGCCGATCGAGGTCCTCGAACTTGCTCAGACCCGACCAGAAGTGGAAGAAGTCGAGCATCGGTCGGACGTTCGGGTGCGCCGCCTTGCGAATGACTTGGAGTGACGACGTTAGCGTGGATAGATGGGTCGATGTGCGGGTGAACTCAACCATCGCGGTGAGATCGTACTCTCGCGCGATCTCTCCCGTCTCGCTGATGCAGTCCGGCGTCGCCGCAAAATCATCGGCGGTGACCTCGCGTCTGGTAATCGACGGCGAGTAGATCTTCTGCAGACCGAGATTAGCAAATCGGTCACAGCCCTGTCTCCATCGCTCGAGCGATTGGTCTCGCGCCGGACCGGGGATCCAGATGTCGGGTAGGACCACCGCGGCGGAGACCGGCGTTAGTCCCAGGTCGGCCAAAAGACGCCTCGCCGCGGACAGCGAGTCGTTCTCGAGGAACGCCGCGAGCTGCGGGGCTCCCAGCTCGACATACTGGATTCCCGCCTTCGCCCAGCCCTCGAGCGAGCGGCGATACCCGGCCGCGCGGGTGGTGTTCTGATGCATGCTGAGCAGCATCTTGCCGGAAGCGGCGGACTGCGCGCGGACCATGGAAACCGCCAAAGGAGCCCCAATGAAGCTTCGCCTCGTGAGCATGGCTGCGACTATATCGCCAATTCTGCGTGGCGACAGGATATTGTGCGGCGCGGGTTCGTTGCCTGTAGAATCGCGTAGCAGACGTGATGCCTCTGGCTTCCGCAGCAGAGCTTGGACGGTACAGGATCGACGCCGGACAGCAGCCGGCGGGGACAGCTTTACCAAAAAGGAGAAGCACCGTTGAGCCTCGTTTACGCTGGCGTTTTGAGCCACGCGCCCGGTATTACGGGACGCGCGCACCTCGTCGACAATGTCAAAAAGCGCGACGAGTTCTATGCCAAGCTCGATCGACAACGGCAGGAAATCGAAGACACCGGAGCCGAAGCATTGATCGTCGTTGCGGGAGAGCATTTCGGCAACTTTTTCATGAACAACATGCCGGCCTATTGCATGGGTATCGGCAGCACTTACGAAGGTCCGATCGAGAACGCGGAATGGCTGAAGATTGATAAGCGAAAAATTCCGGGGGCTCCGGATCTCGGGACGCGCCTCATCAAGGAAGTGATGAAAACGGTGGACACCGCGTATGCCGAGGAATGGAGATTCGATCACGGTATCATGGTGCCGCTCCATTTCCTGACGCCGGAATACGATCTGCCGATTATCCCCGTCAATATCAACTGTCAGGGACCTCCGTTGACGCCGTTGCCGCGCGCCTGGGCTTTCGGTGAGGCGCTACGCCGGGCTTGTGATTCCGTGCCGGAAAAGATCGCCGTGGTCGGCACGGGCGGTATATCCCACTGGCCGGCGACGCCGGATTCCGGAAAGATCAACGAAGCCTGGGATCGCGACTTTCTCGATCGCCTCATGCGTAATGACAAGGACGCGTTGCTCGACTATTCCGACGAACAAACTTATGCGGATGCCGGACAGGGTGGTTTCGAAATCCGCACCTTCATTGCCGTCGCCGCGGCCGCGGGCGGAAAAGGTGACCTCCAGTTCTACACGGCTGAGTTGCCCATCTTCGCCGTCGGTTGCACCGTTGCTCGCTTCGACCTCATCGCTTAATTGGAGAAAAGTCATGCCTCATATGGATCCATTGCCGTTTGATTCCGTGCCCGAGGATATCCAGGAACGCTTCTCACACTACAAGGAAACCCGCGGCTTCACACCCAACAGCATCCAAACGATGGTACGACGGCCGAACATCGTTCGAGCGTTCATGCAACTCAACAAAGCGGTCCTGTATGAGGGCACGGTGCCCGAAGAGCTGAAGATGCTGGTGTGCCTCATTGCCAGCCAGGTCGCGGGCTGCCGTTATTGCCAGGCGCACATGGCGAACCTGTCGAAGATCTATAAAGCTTCCGAAGAAAAGATCGGCAAGGTCTGGGAATTCAAAACGAGTGACCTGTTCTCGGACGCCGAGCGGGCGGCGCTGAGCGTCGCTTACAGCGGCGCGATGGCTCCCAGCCAGGCGACTCGAGAGCAGTTCGATGAGTTGTACAAACATTTTGACGAAGGGCAGGTGGTTGAAATCGTTGCGTCCATTTCCTTGTTCGGCTTTCTCAATCGCTGGAACGATACGATGGCGACGGAGCTCGAGGAACTGCCGGCGCAGGTCGCGAGCGACACGATTGGCGGCAGCTTCGGCTGGGAAGCGGGTAAACACGAAACATGAGCTGGCCTTACTTTTCCCCGCGGCTGGCTATACTGTCCCTCGTCATTATTGATCCGGCGTAGACGAGCAGCGAGAAGCGACCACGTGCTTCCGCAATTAAGTGTCGTTTCGACGCTGGCGTGACCTAGCCAGTGGTTGATCGTAATGAGATCGCCCCCCTCGCGCAGAAGGTGAACGGCGCCGCTGTGGCGGTACGTATGCGGGTGGACACGTTTTACGCGCCAGGCTGGGCGCCGCAGCTTGAGCGCGTTCGGCGTGGCGCCGGAGGATGTAGCGGACTCCGAGGCGGGTCAGCGGTTCACCCCGATCATTTCTAAAGATTGGTGCCGTTGCCGCTGTCCCATTCGGCTCGAGGTCAGCGTGGCGCCGTAGACGTTTTGAACGGTCTGGATGTGCGTCTTCATGAGCGCGAGGTGATGTCTCGACGATGAAGGGGCATTCTAGAACGCTAGCCGAAGCTGAAGTGCTCACCTCGCCTTTTCGAGCCGTCAATTCAAGTTCAGTTGAGTCTTGATCGCAGCGTCGACACCGCTCATGTCGGATTTAGAGATCGTCCCGTGCTTGCTGTTCAGCCGCAGTTTGCTCACGGTTGCAATCTGGTCGGCCATGGCCTTCGCCTTCTTGCCTTTGACTTTCACATAGGACTCGCTCGGGTAGAGGCGATCTACGTTGCTCGTCAGCGGGACAACTTGGACACGATTCAAGTACTTGTTAGCAGCGTCGTTACTGACAATGACGGCCGGTCGTCGCTTTCGAATTTCTCCCCCAACGGATGGATCGAAGTTTACCCACCACACCTCACCGCGCTTCATCGAAGGCGTCTTTCAGCGTGGCCTCTGCCCAATCGTGCGCTTCTGTTTCCCGCAGCTCGTCCTCGGCCATTTTCTTGTATTCCATGTCCAGCTTAGGCTTGATGACATGGGGACGTACTAGGTCCTCGATAAACCGGCTGATTTTCCTCGGGCCGATGACTTCTTTGAGACCTTCATAAACCTCTTCGTCGACTGTGATGGTCAGCTTTTTCTGCATGGGTCGGCCTTTAATTATTATACGTATACTACACGTATTAGCAAGGAGGGTCAACCAGCCACGTTATTGAGCAGAACTTCAGACTAGAATGCGTAGCCGAAGCTGAAGTGCCTAGTATTTTGACCAGATGGGCTTGCACTGCGAGCTTGCTACTATGGTTGGGGCTCGTGAACGGTTACGGGCAGATGTCTCGAATAAGATTTAAAGTCCGGGTCCGTGGTGAATATCGGCAATCCGAGGCGTTGGCCAACGGAACAAATCAGAAGATCCACACCGCCTCCCGTCACGCCCTTGGCCCGACACGAGTTGAAAAATTGCGCAGCTTGCTCGTAGTCGACCCTGAGAATGGGAACGTCGTCGAAGTCGGCGAGTCGTTCCCGAACGCGCTCGAAGTCCCGCTCTTGGCGAATTCCTGAAAGAATTTCCTGACGGATCGGGCCAATCAGAGTGACTCTGCCGTCCTCGACTAAACGTCGCCATTCATCGACCAGCCGAAGCTCGTTTGGGTTCAGGTCTCGGGGACGTCTTCGTAAGCCTAGAGACCAAATCGTGGTATCGACGAGTACGCTCAGGATTTGATCCCTCGTCGCCGAAGAGCCGTGTGGTCGTAGTCAGGATCGTATTCAATCTGACCCGCTAGATCGAGAATGCGTTGTTGGCGACGCCGCTGAACGTACTCCTTCAAAGCCGCGGTTACGGCTTCCTTCTTCGTCGTGTGGTGTCCAACTCGGCGGGCTTCCT
>SMYC01000289.1 GCA_004356105.1 Acidobacteriota bacterium
CGGTTCGGGCTCAGGCTCCGGTTCGGGTTCAGGCTCCGGTTCGGGCTCAGGCTCCGGTTCGGGCTCAGGCTCCGGTTCGGGTTCAGGCTCCGGTTCGGGCTGAGGTTCCGGTTCGGCTTCAGGCTCCGGTTCGGGCTCAGGCTCCGGTTCGGGCTCAGGCTCCGGTTCGGGCTCAGGCTTCGGTTCGGGCTCAGGCTTCGGTTCGGGTTCAGGCTCCGGTTCGGGTTCAGGTTCCGGTTTGGGCTCAGGTTCCAGTTCGGCTTCAGGCTTCAAATCGGGTTCAGGCTCAGGTGCGAGCTCTGGGGTCGTCACCATCGCCGTCCGCGTGGGCTCGGGTGCTCGGGGGGCGGCCTTCGCTACGACGACCAGGCTGTTGATCGCTTCGATTCCCGGGACGCGTCGCACGATGGCGAAGACTTGGTCACGTGTAGCTTCATCCGGGACACGGCCGCTTACTTCGGCGACCCCGTTCGTGACGATGATTTCTTCGAGCTCTCCGCCCAGTCCCGCTTGAAAAAGGGTCAGCCAGATCTCCTCCTCGAGCTGCCGTGTGCCACTGACCCGCAGTTGAAGCTCGGTTTCAATGGCCTCGACTTCGGCGATCGTGAACGCGGCCTGGATGATGAGGATCTTGTCCCGGGCACTCTGAACTCGGCCGGTGACCGTCACCACGCCGTCCTTCGCGATCACGCGCAAGGATTCGTAGCCTCGGCCCGTGAGGACCTTCAGTACGGTCTCTTGAAGCCAAACATCCTCTAGGTCCGGCTGAGACTGCGCTTGCGCGAGCCCGGCCAACGCTGATGCCAGAACCCAGAGTGAAACGCATCTTTGCATGGTGGTCCTCGGAGCCATTTTAGCTCGAAGCGCCGCCAGCCAGGGATTGAGCGTCGTCACATCGCATCACGTCCATCCCGCATAGGTGCGGGCGACGCTACTTCGACTGTCGGATGCTCTGGAGGCGAACAGGTTCCGTACCAAAACTCTTGATGACGAGGTGCCTGTCCTCGTCGATGGCGAGCTGCACACCCATCGCGAGCTGGCCGGTGCCTTTGCCTTCGTCGTCGATGTCCATGACGATGAGCGTCACGTCGCAGTCATTTCACCTGGCCGGCGCGTAGCCTCATAGAGGCTGATATAGGGATCGAGCGCAAGGATGATGCGCCATTTTCGAGCCGATATTCGCGGGCATAACGCAGCCGCTCGCTGGGAAGGGGTTCCGCGCCGATGCACGCCCCGTGACCCGCGCGAAGCCTGTCTCTTCTTGCTTTCTGAGGACCTTGACCAGACCTTCCGCGCCGTTCTCTGCGAGCTCCGTTAAAAGCTCGAGGCGTTCTTCATCCGTGCTCCCGCGCTGGATCGTGATCTGAAGGTTCGCCGTCGTACCGGGTCGCATCACGGGCGGGTTGGAATCGATTTCACTCCCCTATGCAGACTCATCACTCATTCTCGCTGAGGCGACGTCCCGTGAGCTCCCATCGGACGAGCGAGACCGGAATCACGCCGACAGCGCTGAACTCGTCCATGAAACCGCGAAGCGTGAACGCGTCTCCGAGCTCATTGGCTCTCTCGGCCATGAGCGCCTCGATTTGGATTTTGCCCATCAAGTAGCTCGTTCCGTATCCGGGCTGCGCCAAGTACAAGTGCTGTTCGCCCCAAACGGTGTTGCTATCGGCTGGCATCCAGCCGCGAGGCGTCCAAGCGGCGGCGAACTCGGCGGCCTCTTCGATCGTGTACTCGCCGCCGTGCATCATCAGTCCGCCGATCGCCCGCGCTGCGCGCTGCGCAAGCATGATGTAGATGAGCTCTCTTGCGCGCGGCCGCTCGTCGAAAAGACCGGCCTGCATCAACCACTCTTCCATTCCGGTTGCGAGGCCTTCCGACCGCGCGTCGAAAATGTTGTAGAGCGACGGGATCCGGCGTATCGGGCTCGCGTGCGGCTCGTTCTCCATCCTGGCGAGCTCGACCCAGTGGTAGCTGTGGGTGCGCATGGCGACCGGATCGCGATAGGACACCTCGTTGAAGAAGCCGCGAAGACCTTCGGCGGGCGCGAAAGTTCCGATTTTGGCGCGGAGGGCGGCGTCCATGTATTCGCGGACCGAGATGATTTCTTCCTCGTCGAGGAAGGCCATGAGCTCGCTGACCGAATCGTTGAAGCGTCGGTCGTACTCTTCCGCGCTTCCGACGCGCTCGAGCTCAGGCCGGTTGCGATTGCGGTGCTCTTCGAGGGCGAGTGCTGCGTGGGAACGCGACAGCTCGTGACGCATCAGAGTTAGTTCTTCCTCCCACGTGTAAGGCACGAGGTGAACGTTTTTCAGGTACCACGTGTAGTTGTCTTTACCGACGCCAGACGGGCCGTTTTTCGACGGCAGCTCGGCTTCGAGCCATGCGTGAAAATCGTCCGTCGCTTCGCGTGCCTGCCCGACCGCCTCGTCGAGCGCCGCACTCGTCCCCACAACCTCGGCGCCAAAGGCTTCGAGATCGGCGCTCTGGCCTGCCATGGCGCGGATGCCACCCATCCAGAGATCTCTTGCATCTTCGACGAGGTTGGTCCGCGCCTGTTCGAGCTGTGAAGGGATCTTGACGATGACTTCGGCGAGCTCCGTCGCGTTCGCTTGCCCTAGAGGATAGTCATAAGTCCAGAGATCGACGAAACCGTGGATGACGGGTCCTTCGTGGGCGGGGACGTCGCTCTCTGCGGTAAAAATCGTTACATAAAAAGCAGGGTTTCGTGCCCACGGCCGGCGTACACGATGATCGAAATCGAGCCCGTTCATTTCGGCGCGCACGAGATGGTGGTCGATTTGCTGTGCGACGAGCCAGCCGCTTGCGTCGATGGCTTCGAGTCGGCTGCGATAGTCGTTTAGCTCGCGGTGCTGCATTGCCATATTTTCGGCGGAATAGTCCGGGATCCCGTCGACCAGGCTGGGTTTCTCGAACTGTCGCCAATCGGCAAAGAGCGTAACGAGATCGTCATAGCTCGTGCTCGAGACCGTCGCCGCCGGGACGGGGTCGGTCTCGGCGCAGCTGACGGCGGCAGCGAGTGCGGCCATCGTGAGTTTGGTGGCGAGCCACCGCTTGGAGCGAGAACGTGCTTGCGAAATCATGGACCCTCCGAAACAATCGGAGCTAACTCTCCGCCTCGGCCGTCGAGATGTCAACCGTCTCGAGCTCGAAGTGGGCAAGAAATTGATCTAAACTAGAGCGCAACGATGGGCAGCAAACAAGAGCGCAAGGTAAAGCTTCGGCTTCTTTACGAGCGCAAAGGTTCCAGCTATGTCGTCGATGCCGAGACGGATAATATCAGCCCGGACGGCGTGTTCATCACGACGAAGCGGCGACCGCTCGCGGTAGGCACGAAGGTATCCATCTTGCTGGAGCTTCAAGGTCGGAAAAAGGAGTTCCAAATCCAGGGCTCAGTCGCGTGGCAAGGCGGCGGCGAGCCCATCGACGCAAAAGCCGGGACGTCGGGGATGGGGATCGCTTTCGAGGACATGGAGGACGAGGCCCGGGAAATGCTCTTCGCCGCCATTGAAGAATACGAGTCCGGCGACGGCCGGGGTCCGTCCGTCTAGAACTTCGCTAGGTCAACATTAAGAAAAGCGTAACGCAAAGCCGCACAGGCGCAAAGAAAAAACAAGAAGGTGAGAGGAAATGCTTGTGTGCCTAATTTGGTCGCTCGCCTTTGTCGCTCCCCCAAAAAGCGAAACTCCTGAATGCTGAATGCTGAATGCTGAACAAAAAAGCCCTCCCCTCCATGAAGGAGGAGAGGGCCCCCGCCTTCGCCAAGGCTTCGGCGCGGCAGGCCGTCTCCGAAGAGACGTAAGTATTTACCGGAGCTTCATCGGGTAGATGAAGTGGCTGGCCGAAGACCAAGCACTCTCGTAGCCCTGGGCGTCGAGAGCTGAGACGCGCCAGAAATACGTGCCGGGCCCGATATCGCTGAGATCGAGGCTCTGCACTTGGGCGGAAGTTCCGTCCACCCAAGCCTCGTCGACGAGTTGCTTGAACCCGCCATCCGCGGCGACTTCGAGGTGATAACGCGTAGCGTTCGCCACCATGGCCCATGCGAAGTTGTAATTCGCGAGATCGCCCTGGAGAACCTGACGATCCTCCGGAGCAAGCAATTGAGCCGGAGCGGCGGGCAGCTGGTGAGGCGCGTCAGGCATGGTCCCCTGAGCGCTTACGAGCGAGCCGAAGTTACCGTCCACGGAGACTTGCTGACTTTCGTCGCCGAAGTCTACGCGGCCCTCGAGAACCTCGAGACGGGTGGCGCCTTCGGCCTCGACCTTCACGCGGAACTCGGTCCCGCGAATGAAGGACGTGGCCGTGGGCGTGGAAATCTCGAAGCGGCTGTCGCGCTGTGCGAGCTTTTTCACTCGAGCGAGGATCGAGCCTTGGTCCAGCTTGAGCTTGGTCGTGCGAACTTCGCCACGAGCTGTCTTGGCTGAACCGTTGGACTCGAACATGATTTTGGTGTTCGGACGCAACACGATGACGGTGCCGTCATCCTGCATGACCTCGACGGAGGACTTGGCGCGCGTACGAATCCAATCGCCTTCCTGAACGAGCATGTTGTCCACGACTTTGACCCACTTCCAGTCGAAGTTTCGGGCGATCTCGACACGGCCACTGAACTTCGTGACCTTGGCCGGAATCATCCCCGCCTTGAGCATATCCTTGGGCACCTTCACGGCGACGCCCTTTTGCAGAAGATTGTGCTCGGTTAGTCGACGCCATTCGTCAGCGCTCTTCAGATATTTCTGGTATACCTTGAGCGGCGACGTATCGCTTTGTGTCATGACCACCACGTAATCCTCGCCGGAGGTCTCGGCCGAAGCCTGGAACTCCTTGGGTGAATCGATCTTCGTGGCAGGTGTTGGTTTTTTCTCCTGCTCGTCGGAACGCCCCCCATCAAATGCAGCGAGGTTTACAGCGATGGACATGGTGAACGCGAAGGTTAGGACCTTCTTCCATTTCATGTGCATCGTGCTTACCCTCCTTGTTGAAACAATACGCGAGCTCGAAAGCTCACTTTTTTGGCTGAGGAAAACCCAAAATTCTTTACTCATGCTTCCACCTAGTCCAATCCGGCGGCGCGGACACCCGCATTGATTGACTCGGGGTGATCGCGGCCGTTCTTCGGTGCGGTTGTTTTGCCGTTTCCGCCCTCGGTCTTGGACCGGGCCTTGCCAACACGTAGAAAACCTAGCTCGGCGAGAGTCTTGAGAGCCTTCGCCATTTTGTGCGGAGATAGACCGACGAGTTGCGTCAGCGTCCCAAGGTCGCGCTTACCGTCGATATAGGCCAGGAGCTTCCATTGGATGGCCGTTAGCTCGAACTCCTTGTTCTTGGGCTCGTCACGAAGCTCCGGTACCGCGTCGAAAAACGTATCCCGCTCCAGTTTTTCCGCTTCGAAGGCCAAGACCCCTGCCGTGAGCAAGCCGAAAACGGTGCGGGCGACTTCGAACAGCTCTACATCCGTCGCTTCGCTGACTTGGCGAATGCTTCTTTTGCCATCGACGTGGCTCAGAATCTTCCAGTCCATCTTGTTGAACTTGATGGTGTCGGTCACGCCGGAGGCGATGCGATGTGGGGTGACATCGAAGTTCGGAATCTTCGCCGAGATGAGGTTCCATTCGTCCAAGCGGCGGGTAGCCTCCATGAGGAGAGCCTGACCCTTCGCCTGGATGGTTCTCTTCGAAGAGGCTTTTTCTACCTGATAGCTGAACTGACCGTGCTTCCAGACGGACATCGCATAGAACGCTTCTTCGCCCGTGCGCCCGTCATACTCGGCGTGAATAGCGTCACCGTCGACGAGGTAGACGCGTCCGATCTTGTCGCCATCCTTGACGACCATAGTGCCGCTCTGCCCATAGGCCATGGCGAGCTGGAACGCTTCGGGAAAGTTCTTCTCCTCGAGTGAGCCGCTGAGCACGGCCGCTTTCTGGCTGCCATTCCCATTCCCATCCCCATTGGAGTTGGTGCTTGCTGCCTGCGCCTTCTTGGCTTTTTGCTCGTAGCGCTTGGTCCGCCGGAGGATCATCTCGATGCGGGCCTGGATTTCCTCGGGATCGACGGTCTTCACGACGTAGTCGTCGGCGCCTCCGTTGATTCCTCTGACTTTGTCCGAGGTCGCCTCGAGTCCTGTGAACATGATGATCGGAATGTCCTCGGTATCCGGATTCTCTTTCAGGCGTTCGCAGGTCTCGAAGCCGTTCAAGACGGGCATTTCGAGATCGAGCAGGATGAGCGAGGGCCGCTTCTCGTCGACCTTGTCGAGCGCTTCCTGGCCGTTCTCGGCGAGATCGACCTCGTAGCCCCAGGACTCGAGGAAGTAGCGCATCATCACGCGGTTGTCGAGCTCATCGTCGACCATCAGGACCAGCTCTTTAGACATTTCTGCTCGTCACCCTCTCTTGGCCTCAGTTGGTCAATACCGCGGTCGATTCGACGAGTTTGCCCGTCTCTTCGACCACCAGTTCCATGCCCTCGACATAGGCGGGAATCGTGATTGTGAACGTGGAGCCTTTGCCGTGCTCGGATTCAACGCGAATCGTGCCCCCGTGTACTTCCATGATCTGCTTCGCCAGCGAAAGCCCTAGACCGGTTCCGATGATGTCTTTGCGGTCGTCGTGGCGGACTCGATAGAACTTCTCGAACAGGCGAGGTAGCGCTTCTTTCGGAATGCCGAGCCCGGTGTCCTGAACCGAGACCGCGACGATGCCGTTTTGCTGGGCGACAGCGACGCCGGCGGAGGCGCCCTTCGGGCTGTACTTGATCGCGTTCGATAACAAGTTGATGAGGACCTGCTCGATGAGATTGCGGTCGCCGAAAACCTCGGTGAGCCCTCCAGGGTCCGGCCTGTATTGCAGCGAGATGTTCTTCTCATCGGCCAGTGGTTTGAGGTCCGCTAGGGCGTTTTGGATGAGCTTGTCGATATTGACGGGTGCCTTGGTGATGACTTGGCGCCCCGACTCGATGCGGGTAATGTCGAGGAAGTCGTTCACGAGGTTGACCAGTCGATTCGACTGCCGATTGATGATCTCGAGAAACTCCTTCCCCTTTTCGTTGTCGATACCGCCTTTGAGCAAAATCTGGGCAAAGCCCCGAACCGTCGCGAGCGGCGTGCGAATCTCGTGCGTCACCATCGACATGAGATCCGTCTTCATCTGGTCCATTTCCTTGAGCTGGGTGATGTCGGACAACACGGCAACGATCCCCTGAACGAGGCCGTCTGAGCTCCTGACGGGACCCATAGACAAGGTGTAAAAGCGCGTCGTCGGAAGAGAGAGCTTGATATCCGCACTAAAGGTCTCTCCGCGCTCGACGATCTTCTGGAATTTCTTTTGCATCTCCGCGTAAGGTATCTCCTCGAAGCGCCGGATGAACTCGACGGCGCTCTGGCCGATGGCGCTTTCGGCGTAGAGCCCGAGGATTTCTCTCGCCTTCGGATTGAAGAGCTGAATCGTGCCGAGAACGTCTGAGACGATGACGCCGTCTGCGACGCTGTTCATAATCGAGCTCATCAGCGATTTTTCATCCACGACAGCATCGTTCAAAGCACTCAGGGTCTGGATACGGCGCTCTTGACTCTTGTAGGTAAAAGTCGCGAGTGGATTCGTGTTCTTTGCGGTCAGGCGCTCGTAGAGATTGGCGTTGTACCATACGGTGCCGAACTCGGCGGAGACGGATCGAAGAAGATTCTCGTCCTCCGTGCGGAAGTCCTCGCCGCGCGGCCGGAACAGGCACAGCGCGCCGACCGTATCGCCTTTTGCGACGAGCGGGACGATCATCGCGTGATAGGCGGAAATTTGCGCTTTGGGTACGATCGCCGCAAGCGGATGATTCTGCAGGCTGTCCACGAGAATCGGGTCGAGGCTTACCAACAAGCTCATCAGGTCGCCCGAGAGCTTCAAGTTCGTCTTTTGGTTCGGGTTGATCCTCGTAAGCCCGTATTGTGCCGTGGGGACCACGGACCCTTTGTCACGCTCGATTTTCAAAAGAGCGGCCGCGGGAAAGCCGAGGAGATGACGGAGAGTTGGCTCCGCGGCTTGAAAGAGCTGGATGATAATTTTCTCCCCCGCTTTGTCTCCGAGGGCCGCCGCCTGTGAGAGGCTCAGAACCTCTTCATCGAGCGCCTCGTTCACGTGACGCATCTTCAGCATCAAGCCAAAGATGAACGAAATGAGAAGAGCCGTCACTAGAGGCGAGATTTCGATCCAAAAACCGTGGGAGCCGAACAAATAGGTCTGGACGGCGACCGCTGCAACCGTCAGCAGCACGAGAGCCAGTGATGCCATTCGGGTGTCGAAATAAAGATAGACCGCCGCGACGGCCATGGCGCTGACGGTGGTAATGAGGGCCAGAAGCCAGAGCGGGGCTCGACTGATGTGTCGTTGGTCGAGAATGGCGGCTATCACGCTCGCTTGGATCTCGACGCCCGGGGTCGGGCTGCGGTCGAGAGAGAACGGCGTCATGTGGGTGTCGAAGAGGCCAGCGGCGTTGCCTCCGTAGAGGACAATCTTGCCGTCAAAATAGTTGGCGGGCACGCGTCCATCGATGACTTCGTGCGCGGATATGTACTCGAACGTTCCCTGGATGCCGTAATAAGGAATGTTCATCTCGTAATCGATGACGTAAACATCGTCGAGGGCCTGGGCGGAATCTGGCGCCGACGCGACCGGGATCTCGATATCGCCGATGCTGAGAACGCCCGGGCTCGTTTCGCGGATGGCGTCATCCGGAACGTCGAGATACACCTTGAGGATCTCGAGGTTCATGCCCCAGTAGGTCCTCTCCGGCGTCCTGTAAGCGAGATGTACCCGGCGGACGATGCCGTCTTTGCTTTGTTCGATATGCGCGTGGCCCACCCCTGCGGCGGCCTCCTTCAATTCGGGCAGGGGCTCGAAGCTCACGAGCTGCGCTTCACCGGCATCGACGATTCTTTCCATGATGACGGGGAAGATGACATTCCCGGCTTCGCGCGTCGCTTCGACGAGCTGGAAATCGTTGTCGGGCTCGCGTCGATCCGGCTCGAAGAAGCCGATATCCACTCCGATGACCTTCGCGCCGCTCGCGCTGACCTGACGCAGGATCTCGGCGTGGAAAGCCCGCGGCCAAGGCCAGCTTCCCAAACGTCGGAGCGAGGGTTGGTCGATGGCGACGATGACGATGTTGTCCGGGGCGGGTCGCCCGTTCATCCGGATGTTCTGGTCGTAGAGCTGGTACTCGAGCGCCTCGAACACCTGGAAGAAATAAAGCGTGCATGCGATAAGCGAGGCAATAGCGCCCGCTATCAGGCCACGGAGCACGAGACCTTTGCTATCTTGCACGGCCTATCCCTTGGCTCACCCTGACCGCGTTGACGTTGTGCTCCCGCACACCGCGTCGCTCGGACAGATAGTTGCTGCCTGCATATTTCTTCAGATACTTCTTGAGCTCCGCCGCGCGTTCGGCAATGACGTGCGTGCTCGGAAAATCGCCCTTCACACCGCTGACGATCGCGATCGTGATCGACATGATCGGGAACCTCTCGAGCGTTCCGGAGCGGTTCTCGATCTCGATGCTCCCTCGCTCGAGGTCTTCGGCGTGGTAGAACTTGGTGATGGAGCCGTCGAAAGTTTCGGCGATGGCTTTGCACGTCAGCTTGTCTCGCGCCGGCGTCGTGACGACCACGAAATCATCGCCCCCGATATGTCCAACGAAATCTCCGTTGTCCCCGAGAGCGCGTATGCTGTTCATGATGGTTTGGGCGGTATGGAAGATGACGCGGTCGCCCGCCTCGTAGCCATACTTGTCGTTATAGGCTTTGAAATTGTCGAGGTCGCAGTAGCAGACGGAAAAGGGCTCACCGCTATCGAGCCTTTTCTTGATCTCGCGCTCGAGAGCGAGGTTGCCGGGTAGACGCGTCAGCGGATTGGCGCCCGACTGCTCTTGCGTGCGGCGTATGACCATCTCGATCCGCGCTTGGAGCTCGAGCGGGTCCACGGTCTTGATGACGTAATCGTCGGCGCCCTTGCCGAGTCCGTGCACTTTGTTCTGCACTTGGTCTTGGCTCGTGAGCATGATGACGGGGATGAACGAGGTGGAGAAGTCGTTCTTGATCTTCTCGCAGGCCTCGAAGCCGTTCATCTCTTCCATGTTCACGTCCATGAGAATCAGATCAGGTTCTTCCGTTCGAGCTCTCTCCACAGCTTCCCTACCGCTCGATGCCGTCAAAACTTCGTATCCCCACGACTCGAGTAGGAACTGCGTGAGCCTCAGGATGTCCGGCTCATCGTCTACGGCGAGGATCTTCTGCGACAACGCTATGTCCTTCCTCTAGGCCAGAGAGGCCCAGACCAGGTGGTAGGTAGCAATATCCGTACCAGTGAGATCCCTGCCGTATCACGATTCCGCTCTCCGACAAGGCATCCTGGTGATTGCTTAAGTCATTATTCGAGTGTCCGTTACGAGAGGGAAATTTGGAGCTATTGGGAACTCCCCACTCAAAACGGCGATCCGGTCACGGGGGCTTTTCCCTGCGACGTGCCGGCAAACCCCTACAAACGCCAAGCGTCGGAGTCATGGATCCGTTTGGCCGCCTGCGGGAGAAAGCCTATGTCCCGAGGGCGTCGTTCGGGTGGAATTGACCGCAGGACGCAAGTAGGAGTCTCCTAAGTCTAATAGTTGTAGCGGTTCGCCTAATGCCTGTTTTGGCACAACGGTTGCTAATGTCATGGGTGAGTGATTACGAAGGTTCGCAAGGAGAAAGTTCAATGACTCGGGAAAACGTAGCTGAAATCGGCGAAGATTCCCCGCTAGCCCTGCAGATCCTCGATTACTTCCGCCGTCACCCCCAGGCCAAGGACTCAGTCGAGGGCATTGCGAGGTTCTGGGTCGACGCCGATCCTGTCGATGTTAGTCATGCGCTAGAGAAGCTGGTCGAGCTCGACCTCATCTCGAAACGCAAGAACGCCTCGAGGGATCTGTACGCGACGGGCGTGGAAAAACAATCCGCTTAGACAGCGGAAGAATCTGATACTCCACTTAAGGAGAGGCCGCGAAGGTGCCAGGGGACTGTGTGGGCGTCTTAGCGGAAGTTCCAATAAGAGGCTTGGATGGAAGATCCGTCTAAACGCTCTCCGCTTTTCTTTCATCGGCAAGCTGACGGCGTCCCTTTCGCGTCATCCAATAGAGTGCTATGGACGCGGTGAGCACGACGATCCCAAGCGCCGTGCCCAAAATAATGACGGTCGTCGCCAATACGGAGCGGCGCTCGAAGCGCGCTTCGATCAAAAGCCCGTCTCCGCCGAAGAGCTCTTCCGCTGTTCGTTGCCAACGGATGATGTTGCCCCTTTCTATATCGTGTCGTGAGTTGTGAGATCGAACCGAGCTCGGAAAATGAAAACGAAACGCGAGGACGTCGTCCGGCTCGACAGGACTCGGTCTTTCGGCAGTGATGGCGGGCACGGAGAGAAAAAGCGAGAGCTCTCGGTCATCTTCCTGGCGGAGCCCGCAATCGCGAGCGCGAAACGCGGGGTGGCGACAGAGTGCATTAAAGTCTTCGAATCTTCCCTCCACATGTATGTAGCGCCGGCCGTCGCGGCTCGTCTCACGAACGGAATCGATTCTTAGAGCGGGGTCCTCGAAATGGGCGCGCATCGAGCTGAGGCTGGGCGCTTCCACATCGTGTATCACGCGGAGTAGCTCATGCGTGCCACTGATGCGGATGTTGCCCGAGCCGTCGGTCTCGAGGAAAACCTCTTCCTCATATTCGTAGGATTCGCACGCGGCCAGAGCGAAGGCACAAGCACATAGGAAAACGATGCGCATCGCCTCGATTCTATAGCGCGTCGGCCGGTGGGATACAATGCGCTCCCCATGGCCGAGCCGGACAGCCGCAATCGGGATCCGCGGGAAGTCCTGCTTCTCGTCGACGGGAACAACTTGTTTTACCGCTCTTTCTATGCGATCCCTCCTCTTGCTATTCGATCGGGACTCCCAACCAACGCCGTCTACGGCTTCGCCAACATCTTGCGAAAGCTTCTAGCCGACGAGTCGCCGGCCCTCGCGGCCGTCACCTTCGATGCCGGGGGAAAGACCTCCCGCCACGAGCGCTACGACCAATACAAGGCGAATCGTCCTCCCATGCCTTCCGATCTGAGGTCGCAGCTACCCTATACACGCAAGCTCTGCGACGTGCTCGGGCTTTCCATCGTCGAGATCTACGGCATCGAGGCGGATGACATCATCGGAACACTCGCACGCCGCGGGATAGATGCCGGTTACGAGATTCTCATCGCGTCCTCGGACAAGGACTTGTTCCAGCTGGTGCGCGAGGGCGTCACCATCATCCACCCCGTTCAATATGAGCGTCTCGATGCCGAGGGTGTACGCGCGAAGCTCGGCGTGCCGCCCGAGGGCGTCATCGACCTGCTCGCGCTGAAGGGGGACTCCGTCGACAACATTCCAGGGGTCCACGGGATTGGCGACAAGGGCGCTGCGAAGCTCCTCGCGGAGTGGGGCTCCCTCGAAAGTGTGCTCGAGCACGCGGCGGAGGTCAAGAACAAACGCCAGCGCGAAGCGCTCCTTTCGCAGCGCGACGCCGCCCTTCTCTCTAAAGAGCTCGTTACGATCGATACCACGCTCGATTTCGAGCTCGATTTCGACGAGCTGAGATACAAAGGTGCCAACCGGGAAGCGGCGTTCGCGCTCTTCGACGAGCTCGAGTTCACGTCGCTGCTCAAGGATTACCTTCCGAGTGACGAGCCGGTGGATATGTCGGCGACCTTTCGGGAGCTCGCATCCAAAAAGGAGCTCGCCACATACCTCGCGCGCGCGCGCAAGAAGAGAAACCTTTCTCTTTGGCTGGATCTCGGCGTGATGAAACGCTTCGATCCTTGGAACACCCCGCTGAACGGGGCGGGCCTTGCGATCGAGCCCGGAGAAGGCGTCTACGTGGTGTGTGGTCGTGGCGTGAGCGAAGACGAGCTCGTGGCCGAGCTGAGTGCCATCGCTTCCGAGCGCGAGACGAGTATTGTTGGACACGATCTGAAACAGGCCGCGACCTTCTTCGGGGCACGTGGCGTCGTGATGAAAAGCATCGACTTCGACACCCGCGTCGCGTCCTATGTCCTCAACCCGTCGCGCCGATCGCAAGAGCTGAACGATCTGCTGCTCGAGTTCTTGCAGACGCCTTTGACCAAGGAAGGGGAGGCCGCTTCGCCTCAAGGGGTTCTGCCCGGCTTGGAACAGCTGGGCGGCGAGGCCGCCGGCCCGCTCAATGCGGAGCGCGCCGAGCGGGTCCTGCGGCTCCAGGAGAAGATGGAGAGCCGTCTCGAAGCGGAGGAGCTCACGAAGCTCTATCGTGAGCTGGAGCTTCCGCTGATTGGAATGCTGGCATCGATGGAGCTTGCCGGGATCGCGATCGACCGCCAGGCCTTCGACGAAATGTCGCGAGAGATCGAGATCGATCTCGAGAAGCTGACGAAGGAGGTCTACGAGCTCGCTGACCAAGAGTTCAATATCAACTCCCCCAAGCAGCTCGCCGAAGTGCTCTTCGTCAAGCACAACCTCCCTACGTTCAAGAAAACCCAGAAACAGCGGGTTCCGTCGACGAGCGTCGAGGTCTTGGAGGGGCTTGCGAAAAGCTTCCCGCTCCCCAAGAAAGTCTTGGAATATCGGAGCTTCTCGAAGTTGAAGGGGACTTATGTCGACGCGCTGCCGCAGCTCATCCATAGCAAGACGGGCCGCATCCACACGACCTTCAATCAGACGGTCGCCGCGACCGGTCGTCTGTCGAGCAGTAACCCCAACTTGCAGAACATCCCCATCCGCACGGAGCTGGGCCGGCGCATTCGCCGCGCCTTCGTTGCCGAGCCGGGCGGTGTCTTGCTCTCGGCCGATTACTCGCAAATCGAGCTCCGCGTTCTCGCGCATCTCAGCCAGGACGAGAACTTGATCGAAGCTTTCCACGCGGGCGAGGATATTCACGACCGCACCGCGCGTCAGATTTTCGGGAAACAGGCGGACTTGAGCGAGCACGAGAAAAGACGTCGCGCGAAGATCATCAATTTCAGCATCATTTACGGGAAGACAGCCTTTACTCTCGGGAAGGATTTCGGCATCCCCACGAGGGAAGCGGAAGCGTTCATCCAGAGCTATTTCGAGCGCTACCCGAGAGTTCGCGAGCTCCTCGACACCATCGTACGGGATGCGCGCCGAACCGGCAAAGTGCGGACGCTCTTCGGACGTCAGCGTTATATACCGGAGATTGGCTCCCGGAACCGGAACACGCGGGCGGCGGCCGAACGCGTCGCGGTCAATACACCGGTCCAAGGGACGGCGGCAGACCTCATCAAGAAGGCGATGATCGATTTGCACCGGGAGCTTACGGCCGGAAGCTACGCCTCGCGTCTCCTGCTGCAAGTGCATGACGAGTTGGTCCTCGAGGTCCCGGAAGAAGAAGTGGCAAAGGTGACGGCGCTCGTCCGCGAGACGATGGAGAACGTCTACCCGATGGCGGTGCCGCTGACGGTAGACATCGCGATCGACCGCTCCTGGGAGCACTAGAGCCGTTTGGGGGCGCTATTCGAGGCCTAAGCTTTTGGGGAGGTGGCCCGCGTGCGGGAGGATGAGGTCGGGCTCCGCCTCTTCGAGGATTTGTCGAGGGCCGTACTCGCTTTCGACGCCGACAGTGAACGACCCGACCTTGCGACCCATCTCGATGTCTTCGGGGCGATCGCCGACGAAGACGGCCTTTTCTGGCTCAATGCGAATCTCGCGGAGTGCGCGCTGGAGCGGCGCAGGATGCGGTTTCTTCTCTACTGTGTCTTCGAAACACACCACCACGGCAAAAAAGTCCGTGAGAGCGTGGCTCTCGAGCTCGCCTAGGACGCGGTCACGGTCGCCGCTCGTCACGAGCCCAAGGGTGCGGTCCGCTTCACGCAGGCGCGTCAACAGGGTCAGAACGAAGGGAAAGGGCTTGGAGACCTGCTCGCGATAAGTGCGTCGCCACATCTGATCGGCGTCGTCCCAATCCGACCTCGGCACGCCGAGCTTCTCGTAAGAGTCGTACCAGTTGGGGCTATAAGTCTCGAGGAACTGTTCGCGGTCCACGTCGATACCGAAATGCTTCAAGACCTTGATGGACGCACGGTAGCCAGCCGAGTAGGAATCGATGAGAGTTCCGTCCCAATCGAAGAGGATTGTGGTCGCCTGTCTCATGCTCGCCTGTTGCTCGTGTTGCTCGCCTGTTGATCGATCGTTCAGTATACTCGTCCACGCGACGTTGTTTGTCGCCTCGCGTTCTCCGCGCTAGAAGAGGCTTTGAGTATTTGAAAGGGCCCACCGGCCATGCTTCTTCATTCCACCCTCGAGATCCCCGACTTGGAGCTCGAGATCTATTCGAGTGAAGCAGGACTCGTCGCTATAGGTCTCGGCTCGCGGGAGAAATCCAAGCTCGAGATCTGGCTCGGCCGTTTCTACGACGGCGTGCAAATCTTTCCGGCGGAGAACGGGCACGAGCTCTATCGAGGACAGCTGCAGGAATATTTCGAGGGCCGCCGCCGCGTCTTCGAGTTTCCACTCGATCTTCGCGGCAGCACTTTCCAGAAAGACGTGTGGAGAGCCGTTGCGGCAATCCCTTACGGGCACACCGCGTCCTACGGCGAGATCGCACAGCTCGTGGACCGTCCAGGCGCAAGCCGCGCCGTGGGTGCGGCGAACCATGCGAACCCGATTCCGATCGTGGTGCCGTGTCACCGCGTGATTGGCGCCGACGGGACGCTCACGGGCTATGGTGGCGGGCTTCCCCTGAAGCGGCGGCTTCTCGCGCTCGAGGGCATTCTCGCAGTGCCTGCGGTTCAGATGCGCTTGTTCTAAAATGGTGTTTCAAACTAGGAGATTTCGAATATGCCCTCGACCCGATTGATATGGCTCATCGCTTTCTTAATGCTCGTCGCGTTTGCCTTTGGATGTAGCAGCGGCGAGGAGGCGCCCGCTGCAGAAGATGCGAACGCTGCCGAGACCGCGCCGGACCCGGAGGAAACGGCTCCGCCGCCCGAAGAGGCGACTCCGCCGCCCGAAGAGGAAAGCGCCGAAGAAGCCGCGGAAGACCTTGCCGATATTGGCTCCGGCTATCCGGTGATCGAGATGTCGACGAGCATGGGCATGGTCAAGCTCGAGCTCTACCCGGACGAAGCGCCCAAGACCGTGGAGAACTTTCTCACCTATGTCCGAGATGGGTTCTTCGATGGGACGATCTTCCACCGCGTCGTGCCCGGATTCGTGATCCAAGGGGGCGGCTTTACCCCGGACATGACGAAAAAGGAAACACGGCCCCCCATCATGAACGAGGCGGATAACGGGCTCAGGAACGACCACTATACGATCTGCATGGCGCGTACGAACGATCCCCAAAGCGCCACGTCACAATTTTTCATCAACACCAATAACAACGACATACTGAACCACCGAAGCAAAGACGCATCCGGGTGGGGGTATGCCGTTTTCGGCAAGGTCACCGAAGGTACCGATGTCATCGATGCGATCGAGAAAGTGCAGACGTCGCGCTCGGGTAGTTATTCTGACGTGCCGGTCGACCCGGTCGTGATCGAGAGCGCCCGGATCGCTCCATGACCAGCGCTCCGTCGTCAGCCCTTGCAAACGGCGATGACGACTTCAGGGACGCCTATGGGTTTATCGAGGTCTCTTGGTTCGTGGCGGGACTCTCGCTCCCATGGTAGCCCACAGATATTGCGCAGCTGGTGAAGGCGAATCGCCAAACGGTTGGAGCGCTCGCCCGCGCGGGCCAGCCTTCGTCGATGGGCGTCCGAGAACCACGTTTGGCCCCAAAGCTCGACGGACGAAAAGTGTCTCTTCAAGAGCTCACGAAACTCGCCGATGGCATATTCTCGTATGTGATACGGGTTCTCGGGGCGGTCGCTGAGACGGTTCCCGGGACTCAAAAGGTTGCGGTTTGGCGTCGAACAAAGGAATCGACCCGACGGCTCGAGAACGCGCTTGGCTTCACGCACGAGCGCGTCATCCGCTTCGACGTGCTCGACCGTCTCGAAACAGGTGAAAAGATTGTATTTTCCAGAAGTGAGGGGGAGACGCGTTACGTCGGCGCGAACGAGAGAAAGATCGTTCGTGACACGTCGGGCTTCGTCAAAAGCTCGAGGCGACAGGTCGAGCGAGGTCACATGTCGGGCGCCCGCATGCAGCAGAAGACTCGAGCCGTAGCCGCTGCCGCAGGCCGCGTCCAAAACATGGGCGCCTTCGGCGAAGCGCGCGGCCGCCCATCGATAACGCACGACGTGTTGTTGCCTGAGCCACGGCGAGGACCAGCGGTCGAGAGCGAGACGTTCCATTGACGTGGATTATACGAGCGGCCGTCGTCCTCGGCGTGCTCGCCGCGTTGCAAGGACCGGAAACGCCTCGAGAGGTTGTGGCTCGCTGTTGGGACGAGGTCCAGAAAGCTGCTGCGGATGAGACGCCATCTTGCTTGCTCGACGCGGCTGCGGCGCTCGCCCCGGCAGTGCTCGCGCCGCGCTTTGCCGAGCTGGACGAGCGGCAGCGCAAGCGTTTCCAAGAAGCTCTAGCGCGAGCGATGCGGCGCGAGCTCGCGAGCTATGCGTCTGATGAGCCCGATGATCTTGACGCGCTCGAACTTGTAGGCACCGACGCAGACGGCAGTCTCGTCGATCTTCGCTATGCGCTCCGTGGTCGCGAGCTCACCGTGCGCTTCGCTTCTGGGCGGTTCATCGATGTGCGTTGGGACGGCTCGTCGGCAAAGCGTCACTACCGCCGGCAATGCCGAGCTCTTTTGAACGGCTACTCGTTCGCTTATCTCATCGGCGAGCTCGAAGGTCGCGGCCTCGTCATACTCGAGGATTTCGAAGGACATCCGCTCGGCGAGCTTCCCACGGGATGGAAGTGGCGCGGCTTCGAGCAAGAGGATGAAAAGCCCTATCGCGTCATCGAAGAAAACGGAAACCGCTTCCTGCGGGCAGAGGATCGCGGCGAGAACGTGTTGCTGTACAAGGACGTCCGATGGGACTCGCAGGCCTATCCGTTCGTGAGCTGGCGTTGGCGTATCAGAGCGGTGCCGGAGGGAGCGGATGCGCGTTACGAGGATTCCGCGGACAGCGCTGCCGGTGTTTACCTCACGTACCGCCGGCGTTTTGGCTTGGTGCCGGAGACAGTGAAGTTCGTGTGGAGCGGTCATCTGAGGCCCGGAGCCGCGTTTCGCCGTCCGGGCATCGGGATGCCGTGGACCGTCGTCGCCGGGAGCGGAGCGGCGGATGATCGCCGGTGGCGTCGGGTCGTGTACAACGTGTCGGATGTCTATCGGGAGACGTTTGGCGGCAAGCCGAGTGGAAGGCCGCTCGGTATCGGTGTTCTGTCCGACGCGAACAATACGGGAAGCTATGCGGCCGCCGATTATGACGACTTCGTCGTGTTAAAAGAGGCCGGCAACGTGAGCCGCGTGGACGAGATTCTCGAGCTCCAAAATTGACACTGGCCCAGCCGCTATGTTAGCGTCGCGACTCCATCTGGTTGATAGCGTGCCACTTGCGCTTCAATTCTGTCCTGGAGAGGAGACGGCTTATCGACGCGCTCGAACCATCTACAGAACCTTTCCCTAGTGTCTCCGTTTTGTTTCCGGCCTTCAACGATGCCGGTACCATTGCGAGCATGGTCCTCAGTGCGCGACGGTCGGTGCGCCGGTGGACCACGGATTACGAGATCCTCGTCGTCAATGACGGGAGCGAAGACGCGACCCGGGAAATTCTAGAAGAGCTTTTAGCTATCGTCCCCGAGCTGCGCGTCTTGCACCACGACGTCAACAAGGGGTACGGGGCCGCGCTTCGAAGCGGGTTTCGTGGCGCCGTCAAAGAGCTCGTCTTCTACACGGATGGTGACGGCCAGTTCGACCCGCGCGAGCTCGATCGCCTAATGCCGCTTCTCGGGCCCGGCATCGACTACGTGAGCGGCTACCGCGTCAAAAGGGCGGATCCGTTTCTGCGCGTGCTCGTGGGAAATCCCTATCATCGTTTCGTGCGCTTCGCTTTCGGGCTCAAAGTGACGGACGTCGATTGTGACTTCCGTGTCTTTCGGCGGCGGGTGCTCGATGCCATCGAGCTGACCGAGACCGATGGGACGATGTGCATCGAGCTCTTGAAGAAGCTCCAGGATGGCGGGTTTCGTTTCGTCGAAGCGCCGGTCGGGCACTATCCCCGCGTTTACGGACGGAGCCAGTACTTCACCTTCAAAGGCGTGCTGCATTCCTACGCGCAGCTCTTCCGTCTATGGATGCGTCTCGTCGTCCGAAAGCGGCATTTGGAGCGGTCGATAGCGCCTCTCGCCAGCGTGCCGGCTCAGGACGAGTAGGGCGTCTTGTCGGTGAGTGTCGTTCTTGCTCGATCATCGACTGAACGTTCAGGGCGGTGAAACGCCTTCTCGCCGGACTCCACTCGCTGAAGCTCGATCGGCTCCTGTATCGATTGTGGCGCTACAATCCTGTCGCGCTTCGCCGGCTCTACGCGCATCACGCGTTCGATCGGCGCTTTGGTGTGGTCACCCGAGGCTATGGCGATCTCCGCTACGAACCGACGCCGGCTTCGGCTCTCGACAAGATGCTGTCGGCGCTTTCGATCGACCCGAGCGAGTACACGTTCATCGATATCGGATCGGGAAAAGGCAAAGTCGTGCTGCTGGCCTCGACCTATCCGTTCCGCCGCGTTATCGGGGTCGAGCTCTACGAGGAGTTCCATCACATCGCGGTCGCGAACCTCGAGGCCTTTCCTGTAAGTGAGCGCCGGGCCAAGAGTGTTACGCTCGAATGCGTCGACGCGGGCACGTACCTGCTGCCCCGCGAGCCGGCCGTCGTCTATCTCTTCAATCCCTTCTCGGAGGAGATTCTCGCGAAGGTGCTCCAAAACGTGGAGGCACACCCCGGGCCGCTCTACGTGCTCTTCTACGCGCCCATCATTCTAAGACACATGCCGTGGGATCGCAGGCGTCTCTTCGACGCCTCGCCGCGTTTGAAAGAGGTGCGCGGGGAGAAAGACTTTACGATTTACGCGCTTGCGTGACTATCTGATAGATGCCAGCCAATGTTGTCGGATTCGAGAGTCTGGGATCTCCCGTTTGACTTTGGCGCGTCGCGGCCATTCTGTTGTACGGTTCAGCCAAGGGCGCTCGCTAGGGACAGGGCTCGAAGAGAGCACCAATCATGAGTGCGCCGCGCAGGCCGGGCGAGAGGACGAGGAGCGAACGAGCATTGAGCAGATTAAATGAAGGTGGAACCCTTCCCGGGCTCGCTCTCGTGACGGGGATCGTGCTCGCCTTCGTTTCGCTCGCCTCCGCCGAGCCCACATTCGTCGGGGCTGGGGCCTGCCTCGCCTGCCACCCAGACGCCTACGGCAAGTGGGACGGCTCCCGCCACAGCAAGATGGTGCAGCCGGCGAGCCCCGAGGGGGTTCGCGGCAATTTCGAGACCGGGCCGGTCGAGCTTCGTGGCGAGACCTATCGCTTCGAGGTCGACGACGGAAAGTACTTCATCACCGAGTCACTGCTCACCGGAAAGAAGACCAAGCACCACATCCTCTACACACTGGGGAACCGCCGGATCCAGCACTACCTGGCCG
This sequence comes from Acidobacteriota bacterium, assembly GCA_004356105.1. GTDB lineage: Bacteria > Acidobacteriota > Vicinamibacteria > Marinacidobacterales > SMYC01 > SMYC01. Next base: position 20,637 of record SMYC01000289.1, read on the forward strand.
TGATCGAGGGAGGCCGCATCGTCGTGCTTCCCCCGAGCTGGGACGTTCAGCGGGAGGAATGGTTCCACAACATGGAGATCGTCGGACCCGAGCCCGACGGAGCGATGGCGGTCCAGGTGTGGAACAAGAATTGCTTCGGCTGTCACGTGAGCGAGCAGCAGCGAAACTTCGATCTCTCCACCCTGAGCTACGACACCGACTGGCGTGATTTCGGAACGAGCTGCGAGCGCTGCCACGGGCCCGGGAGCGAGCACGTTACGATCTATTCCACCTCCGCACCGGGTGCTGCGGGAGCGGACAGCCATATCGTCGTCCAGACACGCCTCGGCAACGTCAAAAACACCATGGTCTGCGGCCAGTGCCACTCGCTCCGCGACACGATCGCTCCGGGATTCTACGCGGGCGAGAACTACTTTGACTACTTTCTGCCCCAGCTCGAGTTCAGTCTCGATTACGATCACGATCCCGCGTGGTACCCCGACGGCAAGACGCGGCGATTTTCCAACAACACATTGGCAATCTGGCAGAGCCGCTGCTTTCTCGATGGCGGTGTGGCCTGTACCGACTGCCATGTCGACGCCCACGACCCAGAGATCGAGAAGCAGGAGCAGCTGAAGGCCACCAACAACGCGCTCTGCACGCGCTGTCACGAAGGGAGCGCACAGCCTCTCACCGCACATACGCACCATCCCGCCGAGAGCACTGGTAGCTCCTGCGTCGAATGCCACATGCCACGGAGCGTCGTGGGCGTCAAAGCGCATATGCGTGACCACAGCATCAGCATTCCCACACCGGAGAACACCGAGCCCTTTGGCATTCCAAACGCCTGCAACCTCTGCCACGAGGACGAAACGCCTGCGTGGGCCGTCGCCATACTCGAAGATTGGTTCCCGGAGAGCCGTTCCAGAGACAAGCTCATCCGGCGCGCCGAGACATTCACCTCCGCGCGCGCGGGAGAGCCCGGCGCCCTCGCCGACTTGCTTGCCCTTTCCGCCGCCGAGACAGAGCCTCCTCTCATTCGGGCCAATGCCGTCGGATATCTGCGTCGGTATGTGTCGGATCCGCGGGTCACACCGGCGTTGCTACGGGCGTTGTCGTCGGACGAGCCGATCATTCGCGCCGTTGCTGCGCCGGCGCTGGGCCTGCAGCCGTCCAGCCTCGCCGCGGTCCGGCCGTTCCTGGTGGAGGCGCTTGCCGACGAAAGACGCACCGTCCGACTCGGCGCTGCGTTCTCGCTCCTCAGCCTGGGCATACGGCGCCTGGACGGCGAGGTCGGAGAGAGGTTCGAGCAGGCGAAACGTGACTACGTGATACGAGCAGCGACCTCTCCCGATCACGCGCCGACGCAGCTCGACCTCGCGATGTTTCATCTGCAGAACCGCGATATGGCATCCGCGGCCCAGGCGTTCGAAGCGAGCCTCAATCTCGATCCAGATCAACCGGACTCGGTTTACTTCCGGGCCCTCGCCCGATTGGGCCAGGGCCGAGAGAAAGAGGCGCGCTTGCTCCTCGAGGATGTCGGCTCGAAGAGTCCCTTCCATGAGTCCGCTCGGGCACTCCTCCAGACTTTGAAGCGGTAGGAGTAGAATCTAAGAAAAGCGGGGCCCCCTCGCCATCGCCCACCAAACGCTACTCCTGCAGATCTACCGGCCCTCCACGATGGTCAGGAAAGCTCCGGCTGCAACGCTGCCCAGCTTCTGCTCGAGGCCGCTCGGCCAACGCACGATGAGCTCGTCCACCCGCTCGAGAGCTCCCAAACCAAAGTGGAGCCTGTGGTCGTTCGAGGAGAGATAGCTTCCGGAAGTGTGCACTTCTTTCACCTGTCGGCTCGAGCCGGCAACGAGGGTCACCCGAGCCCCCAGAGCATCTCGATTGCCGACCGTTCCGACGAGCCTCAACGTGAGCGCATTCCCGCCGCCAGGGAGCTCGTTCTTGAGAAGCGACGGCGGAGCGTCGATGTTCACGATGACAGCATCGAGGTCACCGTCGTTGTCCATGTCCCCGAAAGCGCCCCCACGGCTCGAGGCTTTCGCGTGCATCGCGTCGCCTGTGGGAAACTCGAAATCTTCCATGCGACCAGAGCCGGAGCTCCAGAAAATCTGATTCCGTTGCTCGTAGCTCAGTTGGGAACCGGCCTCGCCTGCCCGCGGATAGACATGACCGTTGGCGACGAACAGATCTTGATCCCCGTCATTGTCCAAATCGAGGAATCGCGTGGCCCATCCAAGATAGAACCAGCTATCGCTGCGAAGCATGATCTTTGCCGTCGCATCCTCGAACAGACCGCCGCCGAAGTTTCTATAGATCGTGTTGGTGTCGTGGGAGAAATTCGTCACGAAGAGATCGAGCCTCCCATCGCCGTCGAGATCCGCCATGTCCACACCCATCCCCGCCTGGGCAATCCCCTCGGCGCTATAGGCGACTCCTGCGAGAAGAGCTTGCTCTCGGAAGTTTCCATTGCCGTCGTTCTCGAAAAGGAAATTGGGGACCGAGTCGTTGGCGACGTAGATGTCTGTATCACCGTCACCGTCGTAGTCCCCCACCACGACCCCGAGACCATAAGCGGGAGTGTTGCCGACGAGGCCGACCTCTTCGCCGGCGTCTTCGAAGGTACCGTTCCCCAGGTTGCGGTAATAGACGTCTGAAGCGGCCTCGAGCCCGCTCGGGCCACAGAAGATAGGTAACCCCTGCCACTGGCAACTGGGACGGCTCCCTGGGGCCGGCAGGCGCCGAAAATCCAGGTTCACGTAGTTGGCGACATAGAGATCCAAGTCGGCGTCTCCATCGGCATCGAGAAAGGCGGCACTGGTTCCATATCCCGCGTGGCCCACGCCCGCCCGCTCCGTGACATCGACGAAGGTGCCGTCGCCACGATTGCGATAGAGCACGTTCTCACCGAGGTTGGTCACGTAGAGATCGACGAGGCCGTCATTGTCGAAGTCTGACGCGGCCGCGCCCACGCCAAAGCCCTGGTGGCCCACCCCGGCCATCTCGGTAACGTCGCGAAAACGCCAATCGCCCTCGTTGCGATAGAGGCGGTTCGGACCGACGGGAATCACGGAGCCGTCTTTCAACCCGGCGCCGTTCACCAGGTAGAGGTCCAGGTCACCGTCCTCGTCATAGTCGAAGAGGGCGGCGCCGGTTCCGAGGGAGCTCACGATGTAACGCTTCTCCAGCTCTCCTGTGGTGTTCCGGTACTCGATGCCAGCGTGCTCTCGCATTTCCACGAAGTACACTGGCTTGGTGGAAAGGCCAGCCTGCGCGACGGAGAGAAGGAAAACGATCGTAGGCGCTCTCATCTCGATGGGGGTTATATTAGCATCCAGGTTGACAGCCCCAGGTGGACCATTCGAAGATGACCCCGATGCGAAGACCGAACCGGTGGGCCATGTGGCTCGTCTTTTTCGCGTGGACAACCCTGGCGTCTAGTGGGGAGCGTGGGCAACGAGAAACGGCCCGGGCAAAAGCCCTTATCGAAACCGAGGATTTCGCCTCCGCTCTCGAGGTTCTGGGCGAAGTCCTCGACGAGGAACCGGATGATGGCGAAGCGCTCCGCCTTCTAGCCCCCTTATTGATGGCTCTGGGTCGGGACGAGGAAGCTCTCGAGGCTTACGACAGGCTCGCCATTCAGAGTCCGGAAGACACGAACGTCGCTATCCCGGTCGGCATCCTCCTCGCTCGAAAAGGTCAGTTTCAGAGATCGCTCGAAACCTTGAACGCGGTCTTGGAGCGGGAGGAAGACTCCTTCGAAGCCCATCACTATCTGGGCACCGTCTACTCGGCGATGGGTGAGGGGGAAAAAGCTCTGAAGCATCTGGACCGCGCCATCGCCCTCGAGCCCGACCACGGGCTGAGTCTCTACGAAAAGGCCATGCTCTACTCGAAACAAGAAAAGCTGGACGAGGCGCTCGACCACCTACAGGCGGCTCGGGAGAAGTTGCCGGAGAACGGGCTCGTTCGCTTTCGCATCGGCGAAATCTATGTTTACGAAAACGATTTCGAGGGTGCGGAGAGAGAGCTTCGGGAGGCGCTCCGACTCGACAGAAGCCTCAACCAGGCTCGTGCTCAGCTCGGAGTCGTCTTCTACCAGGGGAGGCGTTTTCCGGAGGCCGCGGAGGTGCTTCTAGAGGCGGTTCGATTTCAGCCCGACGATGCGGAGTCCCATCACTTGCTGGCGCGGACCTACGTCGCCCTCGAGCGTGCCGAGAAAGCTCGTGAGCATTTCGAGCGAGCGCTGAGACTCGATCCGTTACTGACCAACGCCTATTTGAACTACGGCAACTTCCTGCGCCGCCAGGGCGAAGCGGAACGTGGCGGAGAGCTTCTACGTCGCTTCCAGGAGCTCACTGAGTCCGACAAGGCTATCGCGAGCCTCGAACGGCTTCAGGCTTTCGATCCCGACAACGAGGAAACCAAACGAGAGCTGATGAAGCGCCTTCTGAGTGATGGGCGGGTAGCGTTGGCGTACCGTTACGCGGAGCAGTTCCTGGCGGCGAAGCCCGAGGAGGTCCAGAGCCACGTGAACTTGGCCATGGTTCATTTGAGGATGGGTCGTTTCGCCGAAGCAAGGACCATCCTCGAAGCTGCCCTCGAGCTGGACGCGTCGAGCGCCGCGCTCTACGGATTACTCGGCGACGCTCACCTTGGGCTCGAGAGCTCCGCGGCCGCGGTGCGGTCCTACGAACGTGCCGCCGAGCTCGAGGCGACCTCCGTTTGGCTCTACAAGCTTGGCGCTGTTCACATGCGTCGAGGAAATCGCTCGAAAGCGGCCGCCAGTTTCGAGCAAGCGATCCACAATGAAGCGGGCAACGCCTTGCCCTACAACGCCCTAGCCGTCCTTCGCCTGGATGACGGCGACCTCGCGCGGGGGATCGAGCTTCTGGAGCGAGCGATCGAGCTGGATCCGCTATACGTCACCGCCCACCGGAATCTCGGAGAGGCTTACCTTCGTGCGGGACGCGAGTCCGAGGGCGAGAAGGAGCTCGCCTTGGCAGAGGAGCTCGAGCCCCTAACGCTATGAATGCCGGATTCGTCAACCTCGTGAGGTCAAAATATTCATACGGCTTCCCGATGGTAGAAACGGAGCAACCCGCCAAGCGGTTCACGGGAGCGCACCTTGCCTTCGGACTGATGTAACTCCTCGCTGGCTGGGAACAGCAGCAGGTTCTCCTTGCCTTGATGATTCCTCTCGTGGTGATAGTGGACGACGTACTCCCTATAGCGCATGACGAAGCGACTTC
>SMYC01000290.1 GCA_004356105.1 Acidobacteriota bacterium
GACGACGACCTCGTGGTCGTCGGCTAGCAGCAGTCGCGGTTTCATCTTTCTAATGGTGCTCACCGCTCACGCTCTCTTTACCTTGCGACCGTACTTTTCAAGGCCGCTGGGAAAGGGCGCAGAAACGGTAGCCTTTCCCGGGCAGCGTTTCGACAAACAAGGGTTCGCGGGACCTGTCCCCGAGAGCTCGCCTCAATCTCGAGACGGCGACGTCGAGACTTCGATCAAAGTCGACGTGGGTCGAAGGCCAGAGACGAGCCGTGAGCTCCTCCCGTGAGACCACTTCCCCAGGCTTCTCTAGAAGCGCTTCCAGAATCTGGATCGGCTTGCCGGCCAGCTTGAGCCGTCGCCCGTCTTTTCGAAGCGCGCCGTTCTCACGATCCAAGTCGAACCTACCGAAACGGATCGTTTTCCGTTCAGCCGTGATGTCGCCCAACAGGAAGACGTGTGACAGGCCGGCGCTTCGTGCCGTGCTCAAGATGGAGTCGCTACTGGGCACGACGGTCGCGGGTGCCGGTGTCGCCTACGAAGACACCCTGGCCTCGCGATCCTGCGCCACGGCAGTTGGCGGGGCGGCGGCCAGATGGCTCATCAGCACCAGTGAAGAGTCTTACCATCGCCATTGTTTCAGCGCCTCCAAACGCATATTTGCAGGTGAATCATCGCCTTCGAGGTCGTGTCTCAGTTGAACGCAACGGAACTCACTCGTGGAGTATGGATGTCTGCAGCAGCCGATCCTTCCACTCGCAGCCCGGCGTAGCCTTTTTCGCACTTCAGTACCCGCCCCTCTCTCGAAGCGCCTCGACGCGCAGCGCGAGATACGTCGATAGGCCCTCAATCCGCCCTCCTCTTTCAAGAATCTTCGCGAGCAACGCGAGCCCGTCGGCGTCTGCCTCTTGGAGTCCGGTTGCGTCGATCAGCAGCGGTGCCTCGCCCGACAGGCAGACTCGCTCGGCCTCGCTAACGGACTCGACCGCCAACCGACCTGCCAAGCCAATCGAGCCATCGTTGTTTGCGTGTGTGATTCTAAGCATTGAGACTCCGTATAGCACTAACAGTGCCAATTCGTTGCGATCTGCAGTGATTCGCCATAACGTGTTGTCCTGGTGCAGCTTATTCTGCAAAGGCAGTTCCCCTCGTGGACCGCCGACATCACCTATGGGACCATATACGAAATCTGGGGTTGAAATGTGGTCCCATGGGGAGTATGTTTCTCAGCCCGGCGCAGTACGGTTCGGGGGTTAATGGAACCGACCGAGGAGTGGATTTGGTTGGAGAGCAGAATCCCATCCGCCGATTCCACGGATCGCCGAAAGAGACGACGAACGCAAAAGACCATCGAGCGCTACAAAACCGCAGGCACAGAAGTCGGATCCTCAGGGGGTTGAGAATGCAGACCAAAGACAACATTCAGATGGGCGAAGCGAAGCTCGGGCTGCTGCGTTACGACAAAGCGCAGATGGGTTTCTGCTACTTTGACACCGACCTGCGATACGTGGAGATTAATGATTGGCTTGCGGCCATGAACGGCCTGTCTCCTGCGGAACACGTGGGACGGACAATCGGTGAGATTCTTCCGAGCGTCGAAGAGGGCGTGGAGAGGCAGCTACGCCAAGTGATTGAAACCGGAGAACCCATCCTCAAAGGTTTGGCCTATGCGGAGACCGCGGCTCATCCCGGCGTCAAACGGCTTTACCAGCACGACTACTACGCCGACAAGTCCGCCGACGGGACCGTCTTGGGTGTGAAGTGCATCGTTCAGAACATCACCCACCAAAGACTGGCAGAAGTGGTAGGGGTTATCCCCTGGGAGGCCGACGCCAGGACGTGGGAATTCAGCTTCGTCGGCCTCCAAGCAGAGGAGATGCTCGGATATCCGATCGAGCGGTGGTACGAAAGTGGGTTCTGGACCTCATGCATTCACGCGGATGATCGGGAATATGTCATCGACTTTTGCTCTACGTCGTCTCGCACTCGTCAGAACTATGAGTTTGAGTACCGGATGATCAAAGCTGATGGCGAAACCGCCTGGATCCGTGATTTCGTCAACGTGGATTCAGTGAGAGGCGAACCCATCATTCTTCGAGGATTCATGTTCGACATCACCGACCTCAAGGAGTCACAGGAGCACGTCGAGCGCAGTGAACGCCGACTCCGCCGGTTCTTGGAGACAGCGCCCGACGCGTTGATTCTCGTGGGGCGCGACGGGACCATCCTGTTCGCGAACCAGCAGGTCGAAACCGTCTTTGGCTATCGCCCCAACGAGCTCACTGGTGCATCCGTCGAGACGCTCATCCCACATCGTTTCCGGCAGCTGTGCGCCTCACATCAGCACGTTTTTTTTACCGAGCCGACTCCACGACAAACTGGAGAGGGCAAGAGCCTGACCGCCCTCCGGAAGGACGGGACCGAGTTCCCGGTCGAGATCAGTTTCAGCAGCATGAAAAGCGAGGAGGACACCGTCGTTTCGGCAGCTATCAGGGATATCTCGAGCCGGGTCGAGGGGGAGCGGGCTTTGCGCACGGCACACGAGGAGATAGTCAAGCTCAAGCAACGGCTCGAGGACGAGAACGTTTACCTCCGTAACGAGATCCGTCAAGCTAGGAAGGGTGAGGAGTTGGTTGGCGAGAGCAGTCGCATCCGTCAAGTCATCACACTGGTGTCGCAAGTCGCGCCTACTGATGCTGCGGTACTCATCCTCGGTGAAACGGGCACGGGCAAAGAGCTCGTCGCGCGGGCCACCCATGCGCAGAGTCCTCGGGCGGACCACGCGCTCATCAAGGTCAACTGTGCCACGCTTCCCGCGAACTTGATTGAGAGCGAGCTCTTCGGACACGCGAAAGGCGCCTTTACCGGTGCCGTCGCTCACCATACTGGCCGCTTCGAGCTGGCCGACGGCGGAACGATCTTCCTCGACGAGATCGGCGACCTTCCCGTCGAGCTGCAACCAAAGCTGTTGCGAGTGCTACAGGACGGCGAGTTCGAGCGGGTCGGCTCCACCAAGACGATCAAGGTGGATGTGCGCGTCATCGCGGCCACCAACCGCGACCTCGAAAATGCGGTCGCCGTCGGCGAGTTTCGTAAAGATCTCTTTTATCGGTTGCAGGTCTTCCCGATCTACGTTCCACCACTGCGCGAGCGAACAGGGGATATACCTCTCCTTGTTTGGTACTTCTTGGGCCGGACGAAGGTGAGCATCGGGAGGCCGATGGAATCGGTCCCGGATGACGTCATGCAACGGCTCGTACGGTATCCCTGGCCGGGGAACGTGAGGGAGTTGGAGAACGTCATCGAGCGCGCCGTCATTCTGTGTCGCGGCACGTCGCTGCAACTCGAAGAGGCGTTTGGCCTACGCAATGTCGGGAACGCGGGCCGAAGCGGTGCCCATGCGACCGCGTCCACGCGTATGGAGGACGTCGAGCGCGCACACATTCTTCAGGTGCTGGAGGAGTGTGGCTGGCGCATCAAGGGAAAGTCGAACGCGGCGGAGCGGTTGGGACTGCACCCAAGCACGCTGGTGCATCGACTCAAGAAACTAGGGATCGAGCGGCCGCGGGCTCGAGACGCTGAAAGTCTTCGAACACCCGCCTACTCCGTGGGTCGTTTTTCTCGTCCCTAGATCGCCACGACCGGAGGGGTAGGCTCCGGGGGGTGTCGAGGCGGTCAAAGACTCCAAAACCGTACTCGGCCTGAGCCTCCGACCCGGATCAACCGCCGGGCGATTTGAAGACGTGGTTTTCCGAGCGCGGCGCGGACGGCTACGCCCAGGTCTATCTACGAGAACGGCGCGGGGGGGACATCGAGCCGAGATTCATCAACTACCCGCTCATGGAAGCCTTCACATCATCAATCCAATCAACAGCTTGCCGTGTAGGGTCGGCGTAAGGCCGCTGCCGCTGGTGTGACTTGAAAATGAGCTGACAGCCACGACGCCTCGTATTCTTGCATGCGGGCAAGGGAAGCAGGTAATTTAGGAGGTTAAGTGTGTCGACAGTCCGTGTGGGGACGGAGCGCCTCGCACCTTTCGAGTTGCGACTACTGCTTTTTGACAGCGACCCTCGGGAATGTTCCGCCGGGCGACCTCGATCGCAGCATTGTCGCCAGGCCGAGACACCCGAGCGCGCCTCCCCTCCGGTATTTCGGAGGTTGTCGAACATTTCGGAGGGCGGCTCTCGGGATCGAGTCGTTTCCGCATCTCGCAACCTCTAGCCGATAGAAAGATCCGGCGTGATCGGCGCGGACAGAAGAGCTGGCTACATCCTTGCATTCGACCGAAGAGTGGAAGCCATGGTGGTCATGAGTCTACGGATCGAAGCCCCTGTGACCCCCATCAAGCCTCGTCATAGGCTGTTCAACTTCAATATTCCACGGGCGCCTGCGTGTGCCACGTCCCGTCGGTCTGACACTCGCCATAGTGCTGACTAGGATTTCTGGGGGTAAGAAATGGTAACAAGCAGGAAAACGTTCCGCGCCGTCGCGTCGCTCGCGCTGGTCACCGCCTTGCTCGTCGTCGCGTTCGCGCCCGTCGGGATTGCTCAAGACGAGAATGACGAGAAGGACAAGAAGGAAGAGAAGTTCTACGCGAACATCGGCGGAGGGGGTGCGAGCGCAATCGAGCTTTCGATCTCGCGATGGTCCACCCCACCACAACGGGCGCGCCTTATTGGGGCTCTGCATGCGGAGGGGTAGGCAGCGATGATGAAGACCCTCGAACAGCAACCGAAAACGGGCTGGATCCGTATTCAGGCAGGCCGGTACCCGAGCACCGCATTGCGCTATGCGTATGAGAGGAAGACGAAAGACGGAAAACGGCACATCGTTGTCCTGACCCCACGCCCGATTAGCCTGGGCGAGGCGCGTCGCAACAATCAGTCGCTAGACTACGATCTGTCGATGATCGAATTGTTCGTCTCTGAAGGGGGCAAGGGCGACGGTGCGATAGTCGCCGGCGCACAGGTCGAGATCGACGAGACCAAGCGCTTCAAGATCACCGCCTATCAGACCACGCCAACGAAGCTCGTCAACGTCTACACGAAGTAGCGGAGCTTTCTTCACTTGAAGGGGCGGCTGCATCTCAAGACTCTCAGCTCCGTTGTCGGGCCCACGCGGGTTCTGCGGAGATGTCTGAGCTGTCGGTTGTATGAAGATCTCGAGAACACGAACATCTTGACTCTCATCGCGGAGTGGGAGAGTCGGGAGACTCTCGACAAGCATGTGCGTTCGGATCGCTATCGCAAGATCCTTGCTGCCATGGACCTGTCTTTACCCAACAAGAAAAGTAATCCGTGACGTTCGAGAAATTGTCCTCACGCGGTCAAAGGAGTAGGCAAGTTTGAAGATTCGAAGCATTGTAGCATTCCTCGCGATCGTAATCGCCAGCCCCGTTGGGGCTCAAAAAGTCGAGATTGCACTGTTTTACGGCTATCAATTCGGCGACAGCTTTGTGGTCTCACGCGGCGAAGTAAAATATGACGGTAGCGCGAATAGGGGTTTCACCCTCGGTGTCGAAATCGAAGACGACCTGAAATTCGAGTTCCTGTACAGGCGGGCGGACACGAAGCTCAAATTTCGTGAGCTGGGCGGCATCGGTCAAGAAACCCTGTTCGACATGAGCGTCCAGTACTTCCACGGTGGCATCCTCTACGAAGTCGACGCCAGCGAGCGAGTCCGCGGCTTCTTCACCGGCTCCGCTGGAGTCAGCTATTTCGACCCTGAATCCGATTTCAGCGGCGAGTGGAAGTTCTCGTTCGCCGGCGGCGTCGGGGTCAAAGTCTTCATGTCGGACAATATCGGCATCCGCCTCCGAGGCCGTCTCTTGTTCCCCGTATTGGGCACGAGTGGCGGGTTCGGCTGCGGTCTCCCCGGCCGGAGTTTCGTCGGCATCAACGCCTGGTCTACGATATCGGGAGACGTCACGGCGGGACTTATTTTCGCCTTCTAGCAGGAGGGAGACTCATGGCCAGGCAAAGGCGTGAAACAACGCCATAGAGCCCCTTCTGAATGGGAGCTTGAAGCCAGTGGGCGCTCGTCGGCGCGAGCGAGGCCACAGGTTTCAATACACTATGTCTATGAGCTCCGACCGGGCGTCTGGGACAGGTTTGATCGTGCTACCAGACGGACGATCGACTAGGTCCGCGTCAGGAGGTCGAGTGCCTCCTGACGAAAATGGAGGATACGTTGCGCGAGTCTGATCGGATGGATGTGTGTTGTTTCTGGCGGTGGGTCGCCAACAGAGCATCGCGGACTATGGGAGTAACGGCCCTTTGGATGCTGGTCTGCGCGTGCGCCGGAGGAGCGGCGACGGCTCAAGAAGTGACGCCGCCGGAACGGGGAGAGCCGATCGAATCAATAGGCTTGCCCCAGCTCTGGCGGCCCGAGATCGCAGGCGCGTTTCGCTGGGATCGGGAGGGTGACGACGACGCATATGGCGTGGAGCTGACAGGAAGCCTGTTCCGACCGCGTAGCGAGAATGCGTTCAAGATAATCCGAAGGGTTATCGGCTGGTGTTGAGTGGGGAGGTTCAAGGGTGTTGAGGCACACCGGTATCGGAGAGACGACATAGAGCTCGAATTATTGAGATGACGGAGGAGGAGCACGGTCGCCATTCGCTTTGTTTTTAAGATGATCGAGTATCTTGCGTATGAACTTCATGAAGGCCTCCAAAACCGCCTGCTGGATGGTTGGCGTCAGGTACACGCGCCCGTCGCGCACGGTTTCGATCGCCTCGATGAGCTCGCGGCCGGCAGAGCTCTTGAGTACGTACCCAGAAGCGCCCGCGCGGAAGGCTTCCGTCGCC